>CANHUF010000394.1 GCA_947463715.1 Sphingobacteriales bacterium | reverse complement strand
TTTTCCGCAAGTAGGGAAATTGAATGTGGAAGGCCTGACAAGAGATGGGATTAAAAGCCTGCTGGACAGCAAACTCAAAGACAAACTCCTGATCAATCCCTATTATGTGATCCGTTTTCTGAACCTCAAGATTACGGTTTTTGGTGATGTGGGAGCGCCGGGCGTGTATCCACTGGTCCGGGAGAATACCAATATTTTCGAGGCATTGACCCTTGCGGGAGACATGACATTTTTCGGCCGGCGCGATAATCTACTCATCATCAGGGAAAAGGACGGGAAAAGGGTTTTTGCAAGAATTGATGTAACCAAGGCTGATGTGTTTAACTCCCCCTACTATTACCTTCAGCAGAACGATATCGTGTTTGTAGACATGCGCAAAGGCAAGGTAAACACCCAGAACCAGGCATGGGTGCAGAACATCACCCTGGGCTTGGGCCTTCTCACCGGCATATCATTCCTGATCAATCTTTTCCGTTGATCCAGCAACAAAATTCATTTTAAGGCATGTCGAATTATAATAACAACGACGATTCATTCCAGATAGGCCAAAGAGGCAACAAGAATGATTTCAGCACCAGGGAATTCCTGCTTAAATACATTTACCTTATTCCATGGATTGTGGTGACGGTTAGCATTGCATTGGGCATTGCCTATACAAGGTTGCGGTACATCAATCCGATTTATTCAGCATCTGGTAAGGTATTGATCAAGCAGGACAGGCCCTCGGGATTGAATTCAGGTTCTGGTGGGGGCAATCAACTGATTGGCGATGTGGTAGCCACTTCGGTGAACTCCCGTTCCATGGACGATCAGATGGAACTCGTGAAATCCACGGCCATGGCCCGTATGGTGGTTCGCAACGCCGCATTACAGCAAAGTTATTATTACAAGGGCAGCATGAGGAATACCCTCGTGCACAGTAGTGCCAGCCCGGTCCAACTCAATATTTTGAGCATTGCAGACTCATCCAACGGGCTGTCCCTGGTGGTCAAGGTTATGAGTAAGGATAGCTTTGTAGTCAATGGAAACCTGGCACCCATTCGTTTTGGGGCCTTGTTCCAGCTGCCTGCAGGGTCTTTTGTATTGGAAAAAAAGCAAGGAGAGATTGCAGTAAACACAGAACTCATTTGCAACTGGACACCCGAGGAACCCCTTGCCCGTTCCCTGGCAGGCAGCATCAATGTCGGTGTCGCAACCAAGGGTGGTAATGTTTTGAACTTCGCCTATTCCTCTGAGAACCACCTCGTGGCGCAGGATGTAGTGAATGGATTTTTGAAGGCCTATCAGGATTATAGTTTGCAGGATAAACGAGAGGGTTCTTTGAGCGCCTTGAACTTCATTGAAGATCAGTTGGCCCAGGTAAAGGGCGATCTTACCAATGTTGAAGGCAATCTCCAGCAATTCAGGGAAGACAACAAGGTGATTGCCCCAGAAGCCCAGGCCACCAGTTCCTTTGCCGAAGCAAAGGGCTCCGACAAACAGATCATGGAGCAATCCATCAAGATCAGGTTCATTGATTACATGATCAACTTTATCAAGGATCCCAAGAACAATTACCGCAGCATTCCCATGGTCAGTTTGGTCAATGAAGGATCTGTGGGAACGGTCATTTCAGAATACAACAAGCTTCAATTGCAAAGGGAAATTTCCCTGCAGACAATCCCCAAAGACAATCCTATCATCAGGGATATGGAGTTATCGATGGGCAAGGTGCGCAATGAAATTGTGATGACCCTTAGTCAACTCAAGGAAACCCTCAATGAGGCACTCAAAGGGTTTCAGGCGGTGGAACTCGAAGCCAACAGTGAACTGCGCAGCCTTCCCCGCAAGCAACGCCAGTTGCTCGACATCAGCCGACAACAAACAGTTATTCAAGAGCTTTATTCCTCCCTAGTACAACGCAAGATTCAGATATCCATCAGTTCGGCATCCACACTGTCCAATATACAGGTATTGGAGCCCGGTTATTCCGGCGGATGGCCGGTCAGCCCGAACCCGAGGTCTTTTTACATGACGGCGCTCTTTATTGGTTTGGCTATACCCATTGGAATTGCAGTGATACGTGAGTTACTCAATGACAAGGTTACTACCAAAGCAGACATTGATAAATTTACGAGTGCACCACTCTTGGGTGAGGTAGGCCACTCAGATGAGAGTGAATCACTGATCATTACCGGCGCCGACAGGAAATTCATTTCTGAGCAGTTCAGGATTATCCGTGCCAACCTGCAGTATGTATTGCCTCGTCAGGCAAAGTCTACGATTTTGGTTACCTCCAGCATGAGTGGAGAAGGTAAATCATTTGTGTCCACCAACATGGCAGGGGTGATGGCCATTTCCGGGAAAAAGACCGTTATTCTTGAGTTTGATATACGAAAGCCCAAAATCCTGAAGGGTTTGGGTATCGACAGGAAGAACGTGAAAGGAATCACCAATTACCTGATGGGCAAGGCAACCATTGATGATATCATCTTGCCTGTTCCACAGATGGATAATCTTTTTGTCATTGCTTGCGGTCCCATTCCCCCCAATCCTGCTGAGCTGATCCTGGATCCTAAGTTGGATGATTTGTTCAGGGAGGTGAAGGAGCGATTTGAAGTGGTTGTGATTGATACTGCGCCTGTAGGCCTGGTCAGTGACGCCATTGAATTGGGAAGGCATGCGGATGCTTCGGTGTATATTGTTCGACATGACTACACTTACAAAAAACAAGTCCAACTCGTGGACGAACTCTACAAAGGCAACAAGCTCCCTCATTTGAGTATAGTCATCAACGACGTACAGGCCATGATGGGCTATGGCAAATATTACGGCTATGTCAGCTACGGCTACATCGGATATGGATATGGGTCTGAGCGGTATATCTCCAACTATTTTGATGTGAGTGTGAAGAAAAGGAGTTTGTGGAAGAAGATTAGGAGGGCAATTGGGGTTTAGGGAGGTTGAGAGAAGTTTAGAAAGGTTGAGGGAGGTTGAGGGAAGTTGAGGGGCTTTTTTCTTGATTAAAAAACAAACCCATTGGGTGTTTTTCACCTTTTAAAATATTTGGTTGCGGTTAGTTTTGTTGAATGGAGTTGGATATAATCGCATCAAAAATTTACGAAGTTAGGGGGCAAAGGGTGATGTTAGATGCTGATTTGGCTGAAATTTATGGCATAGAAACTAAGGTATTGAACCAATCAGTTCGCAGAAATAAAGATAGATTTCCGCAGGACTTTATGTTTATTCTTAACGAAAGTGATTTACAAGGTATGCGGTCACAATTTGTGACCGCATAAAGAGCAAAGAGAAATATTACTGCTTTGCCATACGCATTTACCGAACACGGAGTAACAATGTTG
>CANHUF010000393.1 GCA_947463715.1 Sphingobacteriales bacterium | reverse complement strand
GTACGCATACCCCTCCTGTTCAGGATGATACCAGCCAGGGTGGTGATGCAAAGCATCGATGTAATGATAATGGTGAGTGTGGAGTTGTGTGTAACTGATGATTCAATGATGGTGCCTTCGCCACAAAGTAAGGCTGTGCCTGTAAAGGCCATGATACAAAAGGGACATTTGGGGAGTATGACCAGCATTAGACCAGTCAGCAGTCCCAGCCTGCCTTTTTCACGTGGCTTTGTGTTTTCTATACAATTATGACAGACAGCATCCATCAGTAAGAATCGTTGTGTGACACCAACAATAATTTTACTGATTGGTTCAATTAAATTGCCCTAATTGACAAATTATTGACAAATAAATTTGGAACTGTGTACGGAATACACATAGGAGTATTGCTGATTAAGAAAATTATATAGGTCTCTCATTCCGACCAAAAATCGAAAAATCAGCTTCCCCGTGGTTTTTGATTGGATTGTCTGCCCCAATTAGGTAGGGCAATATCGAGATTATCATGGGTTTCGGCCATCTCCTTGCTGAGGAGGCTGGTTAATTCAGCAACTTTTTGCCGGTATTCGGGTTGGGCCGACAAATCCTGCATTTCCCATGGGTCTTTACTTAAATTGAAAAGCTGTGTATGCTGCACTCCGTCTACATTGTACAGGATGAGTTTGAAGCCGTCAGCCGACTTAAAACTCCTGCTCCAGTGTCCGTATACATTGTAAATGGTATTGCGTACAAACTGCCTGGGCTGTTTGAACACCGAAAAATGACTCCTGCCTTCCGCGGATGCAGGTTTTCCAATGCCAAGGTAATCATAGAGGGTTGGTGCAATATCGCTGAGGTAGTTGAACCCGTTGTATGATGATCCTTTCGGAATACCCGGACCAGACATGATCATTGGTACGCGGATGCTGTGCTCATACAGGTTTTGTTTACCCAGCAATCCGTGCTGTCCCACTGCCAACCCATTATCCCCTGCAAACACAATTATCGTATTCTCTCGCAAACCGTTGCGTTCCAATGCGTCAATGATTCGACCCACATTGTGATCCATCTCGCTGATCATGGCATAATAGTTGGCAATATCCTGTTGCATCATGGTTTTGGTCAGGGGACGGGTAAAGAGTTGTTCATCACGCACATTCATGTCGCCATTATCGAATGGATGTTGCGGTAAAAAATTGGGTGGTAGGTTGATGTTTGTAGGATTGTACAGCTTGGCAAATTCAGCCGGTGGTGTCCGTGGATCATGGGGTGAAGTAAAGGCAACATAACAGAAAAATGGATTATCATGTGCCGTTTTGCTGTCTAAAAAGCGAATGGTATTTTCTGCATAAAGAGTGGAACTGAAAGTATCTGCGATGCGCCTTCGACTCACCGGATAATTACCCGTTGAATCAAACCGATAGACCGTGGGATGGGGCTGACCACCCTCCTTTTCAAAATGCATCCCACCAAAGAAAATATCTCCTCCGGCACTGAAGAAACGGCCATGCGAAGCTTTATCACTGTGCCATTTACCGGAATGGTAGGTGGTGTATCCTTTTGCACGAAGCACTTCGGGAAGGGCAACCAGACTATCCGGAATGGTGCCACCATCTCCCGGCAGGCGGTTGACCAGTCTACCAGTGAGCAGCATCACCCTGCTTGGGATACATACCGCACCCTGGTGGCCGCCCATGACATGGGTTTGCTTGAATAACATACCTGATGCAGCCAGTTTGTCCAGGTTAGGGGTCTTCACTTCCTTATTACCCATAGCTCCCAGGGCATGGTAGCTGTGGTCATCACTGTAAAGAATCAAAACATTGTTGGGTTTACTGTTTTGTTGCGACTGAACAGACCGTGCGATCAGTGTAGCAAAAAGCAGGATGGCTGCAAAACGCATGTTTTAATTTTTGTTGATGATATCAGATGGCCAGGGGATTTGTTTTCCTGTTGATTTAATGGAAGGCATTGGAGCATTTCTGGATTGCAAAGCTGTGGTCATCAACGCTGCCATTTCTCTCAGTTTTTCAGGCATGGCAACAGCCAGATCATTTTGTTCTGCCAGATCTTCCTCCAGGTTATACAATTCCATTTCTCCTGTTTTGTGGAAATAAATCAGCTTATATGGACCCTTCCGGATAGCTGAACCCCATCTGGTGCCTTTCACATTGATGTTGGTCCAGTTATTGGGATAATGCCAGATCAGCACTTTTTCATCGTCTGTTTTATCAGGATTCCGGAGAAAAGGAACGATTGATTGTCCGTCTACCTGTTGAATCAATTTTGGCTTTCTTACACCTGCCCATTCCAGCATAGTAGGAAAGAAATCATGTACACCTACATACTGGTGCTGTTTTGTGCCAGCGGGAATACCCGGACCAGCCACAATCAAAGGAACGCGAATACCACCTTCAAAGAGAGAGCCTTTGCCCTGCTTCAAAGGAAGGTTATGTGTGAAAGCCTTTCCTCCCCTTGCAGGAACAAGACTGAGGCTTCCATTGTCTGACATGAAAACAATATGTGTATTGGCAGATAATCCGTTTTTGTCGAGGTAGTCCAACAAGTCTCCAAGGCTTTTATCCATCCCCTCCACCAAAGATGCAAAACGCGCTTCTTTGTCGTCAAGGCCTTTGGCGATATACTTGCTGTAAAACCTTTCATCTTTACTGAGCGGCACATGCACAGCATAATGAGAAAGGTAGAGGAAAAAAGGTTTACCGGTTTGTTTGTTTTGGTCCAATTTTTCCAGTGCCGCATGCGTCAAAGCATCAGTTAAAAACTCACCTTTTTCGATGTATTTTTCCAGTCCACGCACCGCCCAAAAGGTATCTGTCGGATTTCCCCTGTACTGATCTGCAGCCAGAAAACTACCCGGGTGACCTGCTGCTGTTCCCGCCACATTCTCCTGAAAACCAATCTGTAGGGGGTCTCCAGCAGGTGTGCCATAAGGCGCAAAATGGGCCTTGCCCACATGGATGGTATGATAGCCTGCATCACGCAGAAGGGCAGGTAACGGTGTGGCAACAATTGTATTATTAATGCCAGTTACCGGACTCATTCCGTTATGATTCCAGACTGGAGGCTGGAGTAAACTATCCGGATGATCAGTAGGTGTATCCTTCTTTACGTTGGTCCAGTTGGTCACATGATGCCTAGGCACATCCATCCCTGTCATCAGACTAACCCTTGTTGGGGTGCACACCGGATTAGCATAGCCGTTGGTGAACTGCATACCCCTGCGGGCAAGCCTCTCCATGTTTGGTGTATGGTATTTTTTATTGAGTGCTGAAACTACCTTGTCAAATGGAAGGGAACAGTCCTGCCAGCCCATGTCATCCACCATGAAAAAGATGATGTTCGGTTGCTTT
>CANHUF010000392.1 GCA_947463715.1 Sphingobacteriales bacterium | reverse complement strand
AGGCCGGTTATTTTGTTTTCGTTACTTGGATTTGGACTGGATTATCTTTTGCTTGCCTGGTCTCCCAGCATAACCTGGTTATTTGTTGCGCGCATCCTGTCTGGTATCACCGGAGCCAGTTTCACCACTGCCTCAGCTTATATTGCTGATATCAGCACGCCGGAAAAAAGGGCACAGAATTTTGGCATGATCGGAGCTGCATTCGGACTTGGGTTCATTATTGGTCCGCTCATTGGCGGTGTGTTGGGAAAATATGACCCTCGCATGCCATTCTTTTTCGCAGCAGGATTGACACTCATCAACTGGTTGTATGGATACTTTGTTTTGCCTGAGTCGCTTGATGTCACCAAGCGCAGAAAATTTGAATGGAAGAGAGCCAATCCCGTAGGCTCACTCCTTCACCTGAAAAAGTACCCTGCTGTGGCAGGCTTAATTGTTTCACTTACGCTCATTTACATAGGTTCCCATGCAGTCAATTCTACCTGGAGTTACTACACCATGGAAAAATTCAAGTGGGATTCAGATATGGTAGGCTATTCGCTTGCATTTGTGGGATTCATGATTGCAATGGTGCAGGGCGGTTTGATTCGTGTAGCCATACCCAAATTGGGACAATCAAGGTCACTCTTCATAGGCCTACTCATGTACACCATTGGTATGTTTCTTTTTGCCTTTGCAGCAAGTACCTGGATGATGTTTGCCTTTTGTTTCATTTATTGTCTCGGCGGTATAGCCGGACCAGCACTGCAGGGTATCATTTCAACCCATGTTCCACCCACCGAGCAGGGTGAATTGCAGGGAGCGATGACCAGCCTGATGAGTGCCACCAGTATTGTTGGTCCACTGCTGATGACTTCATTATTTGCTTTTTTTATCGCAAAGGATGCTATAGTCTATTTTCCGGGTGCACCCTTTCTCGCAGGAGCAATTATCACCCTTTTCAGTACCATAATCAGTTACCAAAGCCTGCAGAAGGAGAAAAAAGCACAACAGGCATAGGTGAATATGCTGTTAAAATCTGCTTAAATGCAGAATTAATACCGATTTAATTACCATTTACCGATTATTGAGGTATCTTTGTAGAGTTATTTGAGTTAAGTACAGTACTCAGTAAGTGAAAGTATTTCCTGCTAAGCATCATCTGCTAATAGTAAGTCTTCTTTACGCCTGTGTTTCTCTCAGCATTTTTATCAATCAATTGTTATTTGAAATGAACATTTATGTTTCAAATTTAAGCTTCAACGTACAGGATGAAGACTTAAAAGGTTTTTTTGAAGAATACGGAGAAGTATCTTCAGCAAAAGTTATTACTGACAAATTCACAGGTCGTAGCCGTGGCTTCGGTTTCGTTGAAATGTCAGACGATGCAGCCGCTCAGAAGGCTATCCAGGAATTGGATGGTGCAACTGTAGAAGGTCGTGCCATCAAAGTAAGCGAGGCGAAGCCTCGTGAGCAACGCCCCAGCAATGGCGGCGGTGGTGGTGCTCCACGCCGTAACTTCGGTGGTGGCGGCGGCGGTGGAAACCGTTGGTAATCGCATCACAACCTGATTACAAGAGGCTGTCTCCTGAATGGAACAGCCTCTTTTTTATTTTTATAAGCTATAGTCTGTTGAGCCCCCAAACAGAAAAGCGTAACTTTGTACAAACTATTACACATGAGCCTGGTTACAGCATTCAATGATTACCGTGAGCAAATGAATGAGGTTATCCTGAGTAAGGGAAACCTGGTGATGAAAAGGTTGTGGAACCTCGACACCAATACGTATCAGGAAGGAGCATTGGATGTTAAAACCAAGGAAATGCTCGGACTGGTTGCCAGTATGGTGTTAAGATGTGATGATTGCATTAAATATCACCTCGGAAAATGTCATGAACTTGGGTTAACAACAGAAGAGGTCTATGAAGTTTTTTCAGTAGCCAATATTGTTGGCGGAACGATTGTTATACCCCATACCCGCAGAGGTGCAGAATACTGGGAAGCCCTGCAGGATGAGGGAAAAACCAAATAATTTACTATATTCAGTATCTCAATTTTTTCTATATGAGTGAACCAATGCCCACTATACCATTGACAGCCAAGGATTTTCAAACTGACCAGGAAGTACGCTGGTGTCCGGGTTGTGGTGACTACTCCATCCTGGCGCAGGTGCAGAAAATCATGCCCACATTAGGTATACCCCGTGAGAATATCGTTATCGTATCTGGTATCGGTTGTTCCAGCCGCTTTCCGTATTATATGGAAACCTTTGGCATGCATTCAATACATGGGCGGGCAACGGCTATAGCAAGCGGATTAAAAGCAACGAGACCCGAACTCAGTGTTTGGATTGTTACAGGAGATGGTGATTCACTCAGCATTGGCGGTAACCACACGATTCACCTGTTGAGGAGAAATTTCGATGTCAATATCATGATGTTCAATAACCAGATTTATGGTTTGACAAAGGGCCAGTATTCTCCCACTTCAGAGGAGAAGAAAGTAACCAAATCAACTCCTTTCGGTAGTATTGACCATCCTTTTAACCCGCTGGCACTGGCGATGGGTGCGGATGCAACATTTATTGCGAGGAGTATGGACCGTGATCCCAAACACCTGCAGGAGTCTTTGCTCCGCAGCAATGCCCATAAAGGAGCATCTTTCCTTGAAATCTATCAGAACTGCAATATTTTCAACGACGGAGCTTTTGAAATATTTACTGAAAAGGGTTCCAAGCCGGTTGAAACATTATTCCTGGAACAGGGTAAGCCCCTGCTTTTTGGTGTAAACAAGGAAAAAGGAATTAAGCTCGATGGATTCAGGCCTGTTGTGGTAGATCTGAATGAAGGTGCCAGTGCAGCTGATTGCTGGGTTCACGATGAAAAAGATTTTTACAAGGCTCAGATATTGGTTCGCATGTTTGATGATCCGGGAATAGAAGGACATCTTCCAAGACCATTTGGCGTTTTTTATGAGACGGAGAGACCTTGTTATGAAGATCAGTTGCAGCTTCAGATAGATGAAGTGCTGGCTAAAAAAGGCAAGGGAGACCTGAATAAGCTGCTCAGGGGCAGTGAGGTCTGGACCATTTCCTAAGCTTCAGCAGTTTTACCTGCACGGGAGAAAATGACTTAGCAAAATTCATATTATGCTCATAAACATACATCCCCGTGATCCCCAGCCAAGGCTGATCAAGCAGGCAGCAGATGTGCTGCGTAAGGGTGGTGTTATCATTTATCCAACAGATACCGTTTATGGTTTTGGATGTGATATTTTCCAGCAGAAAGCTGTTGAGCGAATCTGCAGGTTGAAAGGAATAGATCCTGCCAAAGCCAACCTCTCTTTTATTTGCAGCGACCTTTCCGATCTCAGT
>CANHUF010000391.1 GCA_947463715.1 Sphingobacteriales bacterium | reverse complement strand
CGGTTCTCCACCACAAAGGGCTGGCCCATGGAGCGCCGCAGCGGCTCCGCCAGGATGCGGGCCAGGATGTCGGTCGTCCCCCCGGTCGCCCAGGGCACCATGATGGTCACTGGCCGGGCCGGATAGCGTTCCTGCGCGCGCGCTTCGGGTAGTTGCGTGGTGATGCCCGCGGCTGCGCCGAGGGTTGCCGACAGCGCCGTCCGACGCGTGATGCGGAAGGTCTGGGTCATGGTCTCCGTGCTCCCCAACAGCCTCACGGCCGATCCTGATCGGTGGCGCCTAGCCTCCATCAATTGGCGAGGCCACCGCAGACTGTGCACGGCCTCCGTCGAATGCAATATCGGCTGCGGCGCAATCGGGAGACATCGATGTTCACCACCCGCCCGGAGCTTCGCGGCACCTTCGGCGCGATCGCCAGCACGCACTGGATCGCCAGCGCCGTCGGCATGTCGGTGCTCGAACGCGGCGGCAACGCCTTCGACGCGGCCGTCGCGACCGGCTTCGTGCTCCAGATCGTCGAGCCGCATCTGAACGGTCCCGGCGGGGAGGTGCCGATCATCCTGAAGCGTCACGACGCACCCGCCCCGGAGGTGATCTGCGGCCAGGGCCCTCTGCCGATGGCCGCGACGCCCGAGCGCTTCGCCGCGCTCGGCCTGCGCCAGATGCCTGGCACCGGGCTGCTGCCCTCGGTGGTGCCGGGCGCCTTCGATGCATGGATGACCCTTCTGCGCGACCACGGCACCTGGACACCCCGCGCGGTGCTGGAGGCCGCGATCGGCTACGCCGAGAACGGTTTTCCGGTGCTGCCGAAGGTCGCCGGCTCGATCCTCGCGGCCCGTGACTTCTTCACCACCGAATGGCCGAGCTCGGCTGACGTCTGGCTTCCGGGCGGCGAGGTCCCCCGCCCCCGCTCGCTGCTGCGCACGCCGACCATCGCCGCCACCTACCGACGCATCCTGTCTGAGGCCGAGGCCGCAGGCAGCCAGCGCGAGGCGCAGATCGAAGCGGCGCGGCATGCCTTCTACCGCGGCTTCGTGGCGGAGGCGGTGGACGCGTTCTATCGCCGCGCATCGCTGATCGACTCATCCGGCCGCCGTCATGGCGGGCTTCTGACGGCGGATGACATGGCGCGCTATGCGGCGCGAACCGAGACGACCGTCGCGCGCGATTATCATGGCGTCACGATCCACAAGACCGGCCCTTGGGGCCAGGGGCCCGTGCTGCTGCAGGCCCTGGCCTTGCTGGAAGGATTCGACATCGCTGCGATGGATCCAGCCGGCGAGCGCTTCGTGCACACCGTCGTGGAGTGCATGAAGCTCGCCTATGCCGACCGCGAGGTCTTCTACGGCGACCCCGATATGGTGGACGTGCCGCTCGCGACGCTGCTGTCAGCCGACTACGCGACGGCGCGACGCCGCCTGGTGGGGGAGGACGCCTCCCTCGCGCTGGTGCCCGGCGACCTGCCCGGCGCCGCTGAGCGCATGCGGGAGGTGCTCGCCATGTCGGGTGCGGAGACGCCGGTGGGGCTCGGGCATGGCGAGCCGACCTTCGCGCCGCTGCCAGTGGAATGGGGCGACACGGTGCATCTCGACGTCGTGGACCGCCACGGGAACATGGTGTCTGCCACGCCGTCGGGCGGATGGCTGCAAAGCTCACCGGCGGTGCCGGGCCTCGGCTTCTCGATCTCGACGCGCGGCCAGATGTGCTGGCTCGCACCTGGCCATCCCAGCAGCCTCAGGCCGGGCATGCGGCCGCGCACCACGCTGACGCCGACACTGGTGACCCGGGACGGCGAAGCCTGGCTGGCGATCGGCACGCCTGGCGGCGATCAGCAGGACCAGTGGACCCTCGCGGTCCTACTGCGCCACCTGCATCATGGCCTGGACCTGCAAGCGGCGATTGATCTGCCGATGTTCACCAGTCGCCACTTCCCGCAATCCTTCTACCCCCGCATCGCCGAGCCGGGGCGACTGCTGGTGGAGGACAGGTTTGGCACAGAGGTCATCGCCGCGCTGCGGCGACGTGGGCACGGGATCTCGGTGGAGCCTGCATGGTCGCTCGGGCGCGTCTGTGCTGCGGGCCGGCGCGACGGCTTCGTCGTGGCAGCTGCAACGCCGCGCCTCATGCAGGCCTATGCAATCGCGCGCTGATACGCACCAGGGCAGTCCAAGGATAAGTGGCAGGCCCGGCAGGGGCGCAATGTCCGGCCGCCGGTGCCGAGGCCATCAGACGGGCTCTCTGTAGCCCGCCTGTAGCTGCGCGCGCATCCACGCGATGCCGCCCGCGATCAGGCCGCCATCGACTGCGATCTCCGCTCCGGTCACGAAGGAAGCCTGGTCGGAGGCGAGGAACAGCACCACCTCTGCGACTTCGCCCGGTGAAGCCGGGCGTCCCATCGGGATTGCGGCACTGTTCGCCGCCAGATGGCCCGCCGGCCCTGCCGCGGTCAGGGGTGTGTCGATCGTCGCCGGGCAGACCGCATTCACCCGGATGCCGCGCCCCACGAATTCCAGCGCCGCCGCGCGCGACAGGCCACGCAGCCCCCATTTGGAGGCCGTGTAGGCCGCATCGCCATGCGCCGTCAGGCCCGCGGTGGAGGCGATGTTGACCACCGCCCCGCAGCCCCGTGCTGCCAGCAGCAGAGCACAGGCACGCAGGCCCAGGAAGGCGCCGGTGAGATTCACATCGAGCATGCGACGCCATCCGTCCGGTGTCTGCGCGGCTATGCCGCGTCGCATGATCATCCCGGCATTGTTCACCAGCACGTCGAGCCGGCCGAAAACCTGCTCGACGCGTTCCACCGCCGCCGTCCAGCCTGGCTCCTCGGCGACATCGAGGTGGAGCGGCAGAGCTACGCCGCCAGCGGCGGCGATGACCGCCGCGACCTCCTCGGCAGCCGCCCGATTCAGGTCGGTGACCACCACGGCGGCGCCTTCCTCGGCAAAGCGCTGCGCCAGCGCCGCGCCGAGGCCGCTGCCGGCCCCTGTCACAAGGGCGACGCGCCCGGCGAAGCGGCGCGCGACCGGCGCACCACCCGCGCCGGTCGCGTCCATGGACGGCTCACTCGGGCTGATAGTTCACGCTCCGCAGCAATTCGGTGGCGCGCGTGATCTCGCTCGCGATGAAGCGCTTCGACTGCTCGGTGGTCTCGGTCACCGGTTCCAGCACCTGCTGCTTCAGACGCTCCACGATGGCCGCATCGCGCATCGTCTCCTGCATCAGGGCGTTGATGCGCTGCACGATCTCCGAGGATGTGCCCTTCGGCGCCCAGACGCCGTACCAGGATTGGAATTCGTAGCCGGGCAGCCCGGCCTCGGCCATGGTCGGCACGTTCGGCGCGAGCGCCGAACGCTGCGCGGT
>CANHUF010000390.1 GCA_947463715.1 Sphingobacteriales bacterium | reverse complement strand
CTTTTTTCCGCGGAAAGGTTCCTCGTCTGTTGTAATGGCAGTGATGTCGTTCGGATCCCATTGAATAGTGATCCTCGCCACATTGTCGAAATCATCAATATAGGAACTGTTGGTGATCCTGATGGAGTCGTTGCTGCAGAGCTCTGCCGGTAACTGCAACAGGCCGAACTGCGGGATGGGATTGGCACCGTAGACTTTGAAGGGCTGGTCAAGGGTGTCGATGCAACCCCTGGCATCTACAATAAGCCGGATGGTATAGTTACCTGCCTGGTTGAATTGCAGCGATGGATCTTTTGCGGTGAGGTTAGGTTCCGTAACAGTTGGTGCCACTGGTACGGGATTGGTTCCGGCATTGAAGTCCCAACGGTAAGTAAAATTCGTAAATCCGTCTGCACTTCGGGTGCTGTCCTTAAATTGTGAAACCTTGTCGTTCTGACACACTTCTGGATTGATAAAGCCTGCAACAGGAATGGGATGAACTGTAAAATTGGCAAGCCGGAATGTATCGCTGATACAACCTGTTTCTGATTCCACCACCAGGCTAACGTTTTTTTGTCCGAATGCATTGTACCGTTTAGTCTGTTCTGTATTGCTAGTCTGTTCAGCAAAACCCTGCCCGTCGTCGAGGTTCCATCGCCATTTTTTGATGGTACCAGTTTCAATGGTTGATGCATCTGTGAAGCTGATGAGGTCGTTCACACAGGTAACGGCTGAAACGCTGTATATGGCTTTGGGGGTGGTGGATAATTTTAGTATCCTTACTGTATCATCAGAGAAACATCCCCTGGCAGATGCAACCTTTAATTTGACTGGCACATCTCCGGCAATGCCGATTTTTACTGAAGTTACATCTGCTGTATTCCTGTCCTGGATTTGTCCGTTGCCAAAGTCCCAAACCCACCTTACACCAGCATCTGCTGGTGTTGTAAAGTAAACGGAGTCTTCACTGCAGCCGTTGGTGGTGAAATCGAATGCTGCTTGGGGTTTGTCTATCAGCAGGCGGATTGTTTTGCTGGAGTTACCGCATCCTGCACCGGAAGTGGTAACTGTATACTGACCGGTATCCCGGATATTAAAAGGTTTGATTTGCAATTCATTGCCTGTGCTGTTCCAGCCATTAGGCCCCGTCCAGGTAAATGTAGTGGCTTCCCTGTTGAGTGCCTTGATGCGCAGGTCAGCCTGATTACAAACGATCCTGTTAACATTGAATTCAGCAAAGGGATCTGCCGGGTCGGTGAGCTGAACGGCATTCACACTGAAGTCTGAAAAATAGCCATAGCGTGTTGTACTGCTGGTTCCACCCTGAATGATACCGGCATGGAATTTGCCGGACCTGTTTTCGATGGTGATATTGGCTCCGCTGCCTGCAAATGTGGCACTGATGCTGGTTCTGGCCTGCATCCATTGCGGATTACCCACCACAGGAACAAAAAGTGATGCGGGCAATTCAGTAGTACTGTTGTTAACAAGGAAGTCATTGATGATTTCTTTGGGTGCCAGCACATTGAGGTAGAATTCCTCCGTTCCGGAAGCTCTGGTAACATTCACCCGGGTAGATCCTGTGCATTTGATGGAAGGAATCACTGCTGCACCTACTTCACAACCGAAGCCTGTGATGTGGTATAATTGAACAGGGGCGCTGGTTTCCACAAAACAGGATTCATCGCTCAGCTTCCAGGGGTAGAACTGTCCCGCGTTGATATTGGCCACGATAGCACCATTGATGCGGACGCTCGTGCTGTTTTCTGTAGCGAAGATGTAGAAATAGTCGGGGTTGTTATTGCTGAACCGTCCTTTTACCACAATGAATTCATTACCCGCCAGATCATCTGAAATCAACTGATCACCAGCTGAATCTGCGCAGCCTGCACCTGGATACTGCAACAGGTCTTCTTTCACGGAAATGGAGACGGGCTTATCTGCTGTTACGATTGTTCCTCCCGGGCGGTTAAAAGGAAGATTTGTGGCGGCTCGGCACATATAGGTTTGTCCCCGGTTGAGTCTGATCTGGTGACTGCTGCCGGCGGCATGTCCTACCAGCTCATTTTTTGCCAGAATCGTGACCAGGGTATTGTCTTCCGTAGCCACAATTACAAAATCATTTGTATTGGTAGTGGCTTCGGTGGCATTGGTTCTGTTGTTGAATTCCATTTGAAAAGGCACGGTGAATTTTTTACCGAGTGCATTCCTGCCTTTCAGGGCAAAGATGTCTCCGTTCCGGCCGTTTACAATATCATAATAACAGGAAACGGCTGCTGAACTCTGGATAAATAGTCCATTAGACAACACGGCATTCACAGCTCCATGTTCAATATTGCTGATAAAGGCCGTGAGGTCGAATGACTGTGAAGTGTTTGCAGCTATTGTGCTGCGGATAGGTACGAAGCTGGGGTTGGCAGGTTGACTAATGATGATTTCTGCAGCTGATGTGGTGGTAGAAATCCTGAAAAAAATCGGACGGTCTGCATTCGGACCACTTGCAATATTACCGTTCAGGTCTGGAGCAGCAAACCAGAATGCAGTATCAGATTGTGCCTTGAGTAAAGACGTAAGGGAAATCAATAATCCGACAAACAGTAAATGTTTCATCCTCATCTCAGTAGGGTTATATAGCCTGCAAATCGTTTCCGGCCATTGCGGGGTTCAATGGTGTAATAGTAAGTTCCCGCAGGAAGGGGGTTGCCTCTGTAAGCACCGTCCCATGCCTGTCCGTATCCTACTGACCGGAATATTTTTTGTCCGCTCGCCGTATATATTTCCACCACACATTCAGGATATTGTTCAGCATTTTTGATCACCCAGCTGTCGTTGATGCCATCCCCGTTGGGAGTGAATGTATTCGGTGGCATCATGCGATTGATAGCCTGCACAGTCATTTCATCTTTGGTGATGCACCCACCCTGTCCGGTTACTGTTAGGGTATATACTGTATTTTCCTGCGGGTTGATTACCAGTGGTCTGATGGTATCTGTCTTGTTCAGAAATGCAGGCGGGCTCCAGTTTACAAGGATATTCTGTCCGGATGCCGAAGCCTGAATGTATTGTTTTTCATCGTCTTTGATTCGGAGGTCCGGACCGGCATCAGCCACAGGCATGGGCCATATTGTAATCAGGCGTGTTGCGGAGTCGGCACAGGCACTCGTAGATGAAACATACAGGCAGGTAATGGGGAAGGTACCTGCACCGGATAAGATAGGTTTGAATAGACCATCCGGACTTACTCCTTTTCCGCTGAAAGTGAAGGTGCCGGGTACAGCGGGGTTGGCACTTGCTTCAATGATCTGTCTGGGCGTATCGAGCAGACAAAGGGAAGGAAGGGTGTCGAAAAGGATGTCCGGACTGGCATGGATGATGATGGAAGAGTCGGTCAGCTT
>CANHUF010000389.1 GCA_947463715.1 Sphingobacteriales bacterium | reverse complement strand
GTAGCACTAGTAAAAAAAGGGAAGTTGATTTTTACAGGAGCTTATGGGTATAGAGATTTAGAAAATAAAAAACCACTTGAATCGAAGCATATCTTCCGTATTGCATCAATATCAAAATCATTTACAGCTACTTCCATCATGAAATTGGTAGATGATGGTAAAGTTAATTTAGACGAGGATGTCAGTAATTTGATTGGGTTTACTGTTCGCAATCCTAAATTTCCTGATAAAATAATTTCCTTGCGCTTGATGTTATCCCATCTTTCTTCAATCAATGATAGTGAGGGGTATTTTAATTTAGATGTAATTGATCCCAACAAGAATCCTAACTGGATGAAAGCCTATAGTGATTATGCACCAGGGGATAGTTTTTTGTATTGTAATCTTAATTACAATATGATTGGTGCAATTTTAGAGAGGGCCAGTCAGCAACGTTTTGACGACTATGTAATTCAGCAGGTATTAAAGCCTCTCTCATTATATGGAGGATATGATGTAACAAAGCTCGACAGTTCCAGGTTTGCCTACATCTATGAGTACAATACTGATTCAAAAAAGTATACCAGATCTGCAGGTGCATATGCCGTGAGATCTGAATTAAAGGATAATTATCAATTGGGACGAACAACGCCTGCATTTTCTCCCACTGGTGGCATGAAAATCTCAGCTCCCGATTTAGCCCAGTACATGATGATGCATATGCGCATGGGGAAATACAAGGGAGGAAGATTGCTTTCAAAGAAATATGCTATGCTTATGCAAGAGCCAGTGAGTATAAAAGAACCTTATGGATTTGCTTTGGAAACATCTACGACCATGATACCTGGCGAAACATTAATTGGTCATACCGGTGTGGCCTATGGGTTATACAGTGCGATGTTTTTCCATCCTGATAAAGAATACGGCATTGTAGTCATTATCAATGGTTGTCCACCCGAATACGCGGCAGGTTATAATGCCGTAATCAGAAAAGCAGTCAATCGCCTTTACACTACTTTGATTCAATAATGAATTGTTATGTTTAAAAAAGTTCTTCTATTTCATATTGCTTTATTCTTTTGTTTTATTGTTCTTGCTCAAAAGACAAATACAATTTTAATTACCTATTATTCAAAAACAGGTAGTACTGCTCAATTGGCTAAATCAGTTGAAAAAGGTGCAAGTGGGAACAATCGAGTACAGGTTATATTAAAAAAAATAGAAGAAACAACTGAAGATGATTTGATTAAAGCTGATGCAATAATTTTGGGAAGTCCTGTTTATAATGCCAATCCTGCTGCAGAAGTCCTCAAGTTCATTGAGAGATGGCCTTTTGAGGGAGGTAAAATGAAAAATAAAATTGGAGCAGTATTTGTGACTGGAGGTGGGATTTCTTCTGGTGAAGAGTTGGTGCAGACATCGCTTTTACAGGCGATGATGGTATTCGGGATGATCATAGTTGGAGGAGATGATTGGAAATCTTCTTTTGGTGCATCTGCGGTTACAGCAGAAGGTACGTATACCAAAGAGCTTAATCCATTATTTTTACTTAAAGGGGAGCAGTTGGGTAAAAGAGTTCAGGAAGTGGTATTGCGTTGGAACAAATAGTATATTAATCACCTATATATTCTAAAATATCACCAGGCTGACAATCTAGTACTTTGCAGATTGTTTCTAATGTACTGAACCGAATGGCTTTGGCCTTACCGGTTTTGAGTATGGATAAATTAGATAAGGTTATGCCTACTTTTTCGGAAAGTTCATTAAGCGACATTTTTCGCTTTGCCATCATTACGTCCAGGTTTACAATTATTGGCATGACTAGATTGTTGAATCGTTTTCGTTCTGAATTTCTATCCCTCTTTTAAAAATCATTGCTATAGCATAGATCACACCTGCCATTAAAATATAGGCTTGGCTATCTACCCAAAAATCATTGATGCTATTAACATCATATCCTTTGTGGGATAAATTATCTGCTGTTTGTCGCGCTGCAATACTCACTAAGCCAATCATAAAAGTCATGTAGCTGATTAAAGTGATTTTTTTTGAAACAAAACTGCTGAATGGTCGATCAAGGTCAAGTTTACTCACCAGTTTGATCACATCATAAAACAGTCCCGCTTTGAAGAATGCAATGATTAAGATAAATGCATACATGCTATAAAAAGTGGCAGCGCTTCGTTCATACATTGCACTGAGATCCAGTTTTTGATACAGATTTTTAAGTACGGCCGGGTTGTAAAGACTGAAGACAAAATTGACTAATAAGGCGCCAGCTTCAATACAAAGACCCACAAAAATAATCCAGGCTATAACTGTTAAGGCTTTAAATATGAAATCGTTCGGTTTCATGATAATGACTCATTTATTGATGCAAAATAATATAAAATTATTGATAAACAATAAATAAATATTATTATTAAATAATATTTGACCATCATATAGATGCATAAATTGGGACAGCCAATGATGATGTTAATCAAAAGATTACTTGATTAGTATCATTTAGCGCCCTTTTCTCCATGAATAACTTAACTGTAAAATAGTGCATGGCAGTTCTAATCTTTTTTATAGGTCACTGGTATTTGTCCTTGTTTACTCAAACTTTCTTTTATCATCGGTATGCTTCTCATGCCGCTTTCACAATGAGTAAATTCTGGGAGCGTTTCTTTTATATATTCTCTTATATCATGCAAGGATCATCTTACATGAGTCCACGGGCCTATGCAATCATGCACAGAATGCATCATGCTTATACAGATACAGAAAAGGATCCTCATTCACCAGGATATTCGAGCAATGTTTTCAAAATGATGTCAAGAACAAATAAGATTTATATGGGCATTTATAAAGGCACGTTACAGGTGGGTGATAAATTCATGAAAAATATTCCAGACTGGCCAGCATTCGATAAGTGGGCCCTTACATGGAAGTCATCTGTTTTATGGAGTCTCATCTACATAAGCTATTACATAATTTTTGCAACAGCATGGTGGATGTTTCTCCTCATTCCCGTTCACATTTTAATGGGTCCTGTACATGGCACGATTATCAATTGGTTTGCACATAAATATGGGTACACAAATTTCAAAGTGAACAATACATCGAGAAACTTATTACCTGTTGATTTTCTTATGCTAGGCGAATCCTATCACAACAATCACCATAAATTTCCTTCCAGGATTAATTTTGGTGGGATAAAATGGCATGAAATTGATCCGGTGTATCCGGTTATTCGCCTATTCGACAGGCTAGGTGTAGTGAAAATTAAAGATCGATCATTAAAGCTAGAGGAAGTTGAATTTTAACTTATCTAATCTAGGATTAATGAAATGGAGTTCTAATTTATTTTTTTTGCTTTACAACTCTTGAAACTAGCGGTAAGAGGATAAGACC
>CANHUF010000388.1 GCA_947463715.1 Sphingobacteriales bacterium | reverse complement strand
CGTTCACTAACCAGCGGAAGAAAGGCATCCATGAATATTAACCTTTGAGACAAAATATAAGTTCCGGATTGAATGAGCTGGTCATCAAAGGTATCCAGCAGCAGGTGATCAACCCTACCATCTTCACATGACCTGAGGTATTTGTTCCTGTCTAGCAGACATTTATTGTAACGAATAAGCTGAAGCAGGTACTGATTGTTTTGTTGAGACAAAATGGTGTCAATCAGTTTACGCCTTTCTTCGCTGCCCCCCGTAATCAGCACCACATCATCAGGTGCAACAAAAACGACTGGCAGGCGTCCGATATGAGATGAAAAAGGAGTAACCTGTTCCTTATCAACCCATAATTCCTTTTTACCGTTTTCACGCAGGATTACTGATACAGGATAAATATCACCCCGTTGTTGAAAGCTTCCAGAGATATTGAATCCCTGCAGACCTTGTCTTACAGATGCAGCATCAGAGAGTCCGAGATAACTTTTTGTAAAACAAAGGCAATAAACAGCATCCAGCAAATTGGTTTTACCTGTTCCGTTCAAACCACAGACAGCAGAAACCTGTGCATCAAACTGGAAAGATGCGGACTGGTAGTTGCGAAAATGAGTAAGGTTGATATGATTGATCCTGAACAAAGTGTGATAAACAGCAAAATTACACCAAAGCAGTAATTTATTGCCCGAGATTAGCGGTTATAAAAAGACATTTTGTGTTTTTCGCACTATATTTGCAAATCTTTCAACCTAAAGCATCTTATAAAGACTTATGGGTCCAACTAAATTTACAAAAGAAACCTACCTCTACTGGTATGAGTTAATGCTTCTCCTCCGCAAATTTGAAGAGAAGACAGGGCAATTGTATGGCATGCAGAAAATCAGAGGATTCTGTCACCTCTATATCGGCCAGGAAGCACTGGCAGCGGGTTGTATGACTGCCACACGCCAGGAAGATCCATTCATAACAGCATACCGTGATCATGGATTAGCTCTCGCTAAAGGCATGACTGCCAACGAGTGTATGGCAGAACTTTATGGTAAAGCTACGGGCTGCTCCAAGGGAAAAGGCGGAAGTATGCACTTTTTCAGTGTTGAAAAATACTTTTTCGGTGGACATGGTATTGTGGGAGCACAAATAGGAACAGGTGCAGGTTTGGCTTTTGCTGAACAATACAAAGGGACAGACAACGTTTGTTTGACCTTCTTTGGAGACGGTGCAGCACGTCAGGGCATGTTACATGAAACATTTAACCTTGCCATGCTCTGGAAGTTGCCAGTAATATTTATCTGTGAAAACAACAATTATGCAATGGGAACCTCTGTAGAGAGAACTTCCAATGTTGTGGATATCTACAAACTTGCAGATGCTTACGAAATGCCAGCAGATATGGTTGATGGCATGAGTCCGGAAGCCGTTCATGATGCAGTAGCCAGGGCTGTAAAGCGTGCAAGAGAAGGAGACGGACCTACGCTTCTTGAGATGAAAACCTACCGTTACAAAGGACATTCGATGAGTGATCCTCAGAAATATCGTTCAAAAGACGAGGTTGAAGAGTATAAGGACAGAGATCCAATTGAGGTGACAAAAGAAAAGTTGTTAAACACTTTCAGTGTACCAGAATCTGAGATTGAAGCTATTAATGACAGAATCAGATTGTTAGTTGAAGAATGCGTCAAATTTGCTGAAGAGAGTCCATGGCCATCTGATGATGAATTGCTGAAAGATGTTTACAAGCAGGCTGATTATCCATTTATTGTAGATTAGAACAAAATAAAGAACATGACAGATACAAAAATCAAAGCAGGTACTGACCAGGAAACAGTGGATAAAGCCATGGGATACTGGGAAAAGAATAGCAAAAAGGTAATAACTGCAGCTATTGCGGTCATTGTTGTGGTAGGCGGTTACCTTGCTTACAAGAATCTGGTACAGATACCCGGCGAACAAAAAGCCAACGAAGATCTTTTTGCCGCTGAAAGCAATTTCAGGAAAGATTCATTTAACCTTGCACTGAATGGCGTGGCTAATACCCCGGGGTTCCTTAAAGTAATCAGCAAACATGGTGGCACAAAAGCAGCAAATCTTGCTCACCTGTATGCAGGCCAATGTTACCTGCAGTTAGGTGAATACCAGAAAGCTGTAGATCAATTAGCAGATTTCAGTTCTAATGGAGCAAAACAGGTTGAGGCAAAAGCAGAAGGTTTACTTGGCGATGCGTTGGCTGAGTTGAAGAAAAATGATGATGCAATAGCACATTACAGGAAAGCAGGTACATTGTTCCCTGATGACCAGGCAATTTCATCAGAATATCTTTTCAGAGGTGCGTTATTAAGTGAAATGAGTGGTAAGGAAGATCAGGCAGTAGAAATGTATCAGTTGATCAAAGATCTTTATCCAAGAACTGAAAAGGGATTCATCATCGATAAATACCTCGCCAGAGTGGGGGCCACAAAATGATTAAATAATGGCATCAATCGGCAGAAATAATGACATTACTGCAGGCACCGAAATCAAAGACGGTGCCTGTGTTGTTATAGTTAAGACTGAATGGAACAGTAATATCGTGAATGAACTTGAGGAAGGTGCAATTCATAAACTTGAGTCAGCTGGTGTCAGAAATATCATCAGCTTAACGGTGCCAGGCGCTGTTGAAATTCCTTTTGCGGTTAGGCAATGCTGGGAAAAACTAAAGTACAAGGATAATAAACCAGGAGCATTTATTGCATTGGGAACCGTTATCCAGGGAGATACACCCCATTTTGACTATGTCTGCAAAATGGTTTCTGATGGCATACTTCAACTAAACCTAACCTTGCCTGTACCTGTTATTTTCGGCATACTGACTGTAAATACTTTAGAGCAGGCCCTGGAGAGAATAGGTGGAAAAAATGGCCACAAAGGTGAGGAAGCAGCTGATGCTGCGCTAAAAATGATCAGTTTGGGGTATACCATCGATGAACATACAAAGCAGCTCAATTTTCAGTCATGAAAGTTCATTTATTTGTCCCATGTTTTATTGACCAGCTCTATCCAGAAGCAGCATTCAATACGGTCAAAGTCCTTGAAAGGGCAGGTTGTATGGTGAAGTACAATCTTGAACAGACCTGTTGCGGACAACCAGCATTCAACGCAGGTTACTGGGATAACTCACGTAAAGTTTGCGATAAGTTTATGAATGACTTTGCTGATGCTCAATATATTGTAATGCCCAGTGCATCATGTGCTGGATTTGTCAGAAATTATTATAGTGACATTTACGATAAATCATCCAATCAAAAGGAAATCAAAGCACTGCAAAGCCGGGTCTACGAATTGAGTGATTTTTTGGTTAATGTGATGAAGGTTGATGATTTTGGGGCAAAGTTGAATTGCAAGGCCACTTATCATGACTCGTGT
>CANHUF010000387.1 GCA_947463715.1 Sphingobacteriales bacterium | reverse complement strand
CGCGCATCGGGTGTAATGCGTAAAAACGGCACCGCTGAGGTGACTACGTTAATTGAAGGGCTCTGTGCGAATACCCCCATGGATAAAATCAAAAAAATGACAGTCAAGGCAGGCTTTGTAGTTAGTGTTCGCATCTCAGTATAGTTTTAAGCGTTGTGTTTGAAATTAATTTTAAACCGCTTTCACTTTACGATTCACCAATACTCATCAGTCTTGTTTTGGCAAATTCAGACCTGATTGCTGTAATAGTTAAATTTGAATTAACCCAACCTTCAACAAATGGTCCGCTATAAAGGCTGTTTGCTGGTTTCTTTAATGCTAAAAAATAGTGTAACAAGCGATATCAGGCCAGCTGCTGCAACCAGATAACCGGGAGCTTGACCTGGGTCCATGTATTCGGACGCCCATGTTATGAACAATGGAGTACACCCCCCAAAAATTCCCACTGCTATGTTATAAGAAAAAGCAAGTCCCGTACATCGGATTTCCCGTGGCATCAGTTCGGCATTGGTGGCAGCCATTACTCCACCAATGATACCCAATGGAAGGGCAATCATCAATTGACAAAAGATGGTCACCCAACGAATACCTTGTCCCAATAATAAGTATAGAGGTATTGCCGTTAACGCCATCATCCCGAAGCCAATCCATAGAAGAGGTTTTCGTCCATACTTATCAGAAAGTTTTGCAGAAATCGGAAAGATCAATAGTGGCAAAAGCATCGTTATGGTGTTATTACGAACAGCTTTTTCATACGAAAAATGGGCAACCTGCTCTAAAAAAGTCACCGAATAGACAAAAATTGCATAAAAACCAACCGTGTTGCCAATATTCAAAAAGATTACACGCAAAACTGATCGCCAGTGTTTGGTAAACATGTCTTTAATAGGAGTTTTAGTTTGGACAACATGTGATTCTGTATTGTCTCCGCTCCGCAGGTACAAGCCGATGAATGCTATGCTTCCGCCAAAAATGAATGCCAAACGCCATCCCCATGATTCCAACTGCTCCGGCGTAAGTAAAAAGGCAATTAAAAATCCAACACCTGAACCCAAAAGTGTACCAGCCGTTGCACCCCAAGTGCCCCACATGGCATTGTAGGCTCTCTTGTTATTCGGGGAGCTCTCAGCCAGGTACACCAGTGAACTGGTGTATTCTCCTCCAACGGACAAGCCTTGAATAAGTCGAATGATAATTAATAATAAAGGAGCCAGTACCCCAACAGATGAATAGGTTGGCAACACTCCAATGAGCATGGTTGGTAAGGCCATGGTCATAACCGAAAGATACATGGCTCGTTGCCTGCCGATTTTATCACCAATGCTTCCAAATAATATCCCACCAATCGGTCGCATTAAAAATCCTCCGGCAAAAGTGCCAAAAGAAGCAATCAAGGAGATCATCGGATCATCCGAAGGAAAAAACTGGCGACCCAGGATGGCAGCAAAAAAGCCATAAACTGCGAAGTCGTACCACTCCATAATATTACCTACCACTCCCACAAGCGTGCGGTGGAAGAAGCTTGGAGTTGCAACAGATTGATTCATGTCTAAGTTATTTTAGCGTCAGGGAAAGAGAAATTCTGTAACGATGCTAAAATAGAACCACAATAGTCGCTTATTAAATCAAAGCAGTCTCATTACGTGGAAATTAGACCAATTTAGATGGGAAATCGGAGTACAAAAGAAGCACGCGATAATTTTTATGCCTTGCCGGTTGCGGCATCTGGATGGGAATTGAGGTATTGCGTCGGCGTCATCCCGGTGTATCTTTTAAATGCAGTGAAAAAGGTTGCTCTTGAATTGAATCCTGCATCAGCTCCAATAGCCTCAATGGTGATGATATCCGACATGTCTTTTTTCAGATTTTGAATCACATGGGCTACACGAAGCTCATTACGAAATTCCACAAATGACTTTTTTATGATGTGCCTGAAAATATAGTACAGGTGATATTCTGGGACTTTAATCGACTTGCTCAATTCGGTTAAATTGAAGCCCGGATTCCGAAAGGGCTGATGCTCCGAAATATAATCGTTCATCAGTGTAACCAAAATCCTGGCTTTTGCCATTTCACTTTCATCAAGTTCCTGCTCCCCCTGTTTTTGAAGTTCAATCGGGGAGTTACCAAAGGGTTTGACTTCCATAATTTTTTGAAAATGAGGAAGACCAAAAAGAACAATAGGGTTAATTAAAGCATAGAGAATCAGTAAATCATACCAGAACAACATCCCAAACACAAGTAAACCGGATTGGGTTAGCAATAACTTTCCCTCAAAAAAGAAGATTTGCACTTTAATAATGGTTGCAAAAACAGAGAACAAGATGACGGTAACTATGAATACCTTAATCCACGATATCGAAGCAGGAAAAATATCCTTATTGAGTCGTGTGAACTCCCGAAGTTTTCTGCTAAAAAACAATTGAGTTCCCAGATAAATATAAAAGGTACTCAGGGCCACTCGGAATAGTTCATGAATGTAATCCGGCAAAAAACCACCATTATAAAAAGTAGAACCGAGTTCAGATTCCTTTAGCATGGTTGAAAAGAATCCAGGATTGCGCGCGATTTCTATGTATAAAGGAATAGTGTATAATACGTGTAAGGATATGGGAACGAAATGAAGCAGGTCTTTTTTATTTAATCGCGGCTGGTCATATAAATAGTACTTCATGTACAGGTATATAGCCGGTGGAACAAAATAATACAGTGGAAAAAGCGTACGAATCAGAAAAACGGTATCAGGAATCACCCCCCTTATGTTGCAAAAAACGAGAAAAGAGAAACCGGAAATCGAAAACGTGAATACAATAAATAATACACTCAGCAACAAACTACTGCGGGCACGAACCAACAAAGAGACAGTTGAGACTAATCCCAATGTAGCAGTAGAGAGCAATACTATTTCGTAGAATAAGTTCATTACCAGCAAATAAAATTAGATAAATTTGGGATGTGCGGATTAAAAAGTTTAATCTGCAAATTAACTACTAGCTATTACATATAAAGCCCTGAAATATGCAATTACTACAAAATTATCACAAAGCTGCTGAAAACATAAGTTTCCCAAAGTGGACCATCGATACCAGGAGCACCTCAGGCTCATAGGTGACTCTTTTCACGCGCGGCAACACCAATCGCCAAAGTTACGCTTCTACTAGGTATTTGTTCGCGGGTGCATGCCGGCCAATGCAAGACCATGATCGATGATTGCGGCTGAAGTGTCGATATCTTCAAGCCGCGGACAGCCCGCCAGACGCATAGCTGTCGTCAACTCCTCGCGCAGCATCGAGAGCATTCGAGATACACCTGCTTCGCCATCGGTCGCCAGTCCCCACAACACGGGGCGACCTAAGAGTACGGCGTCCGCTCCAAGCGCCAGTGCCTTGAAGAT
>CANHUF010000386.1 GCA_947463715.1 Sphingobacteriales bacterium | reverse complement strand
TTTCCAACAACCGTCAGGGTGTTTTATCCGCCATGTTTGAAGGAGGCCTCAACAAATCTGGTCAGAATGCCTGGCGGTTACAGGGAACTGTCAAGCGCGGCGGAAATGCCCGAACGCCGGCTTACTGGCTGCAGAACAGTGGTGTGGAAGAGTTTAACATGTCTGCTGCAGCGGGATGGAAGAAAAAGGATAAGGGTCTTGAGCTTTTTTACAGCTTGTTTAATACCAGGCTTGGAATTTTTACGGGTTCTCATATCGGTAACCTGACTGACCTGGAAAATATCATCCGAAACGGAGAGCCACCGGTGTATATCCGCGATGCTGCATTCAGTTATCAGCTTGACCGCCCCTACCAGGCTGTACAGCATCAGTTGTTTAAGGTCAGGGCATTTGCTGAGCAAGCCGGCAAAAGCAGGCTGAGTCTGACACTTTCAACACAGTATAATATACGTAAAGAATTTGACATTACCCGTACTGAGCGAGATAACCCCCAGCTCGAACTTAATCTGTTTACAACCATGGCTGACCTGGTATGGGAGCATTTCAGGCATAAAAAAATAAGGGGTTCGATGGGCTTTAATACCATGTACCAGCGGAATGATATCAATTACAGGTATTTTGTTCCGAATTATTCTTCATTGGACATGGGTATCTGGGCTGCTGAAAGGCTGCAACTGGATAAATGGCAGTTTGAGATGGGACTCCGGTATGATTACCGCAACAGGTATGGCATTACCGATAATGATAAAGTTCCATTTGACCGCTTAATGGGGAACGCACTTGTGTCAGGTGAGCCATACGGGAACCGAATTTTTTCCGGACTTTCAGGCACAGGTGTTGCGGCCTTACAGGTCAACAGCTATCTGCGCGCTTCAATGACTTTTGCCAGCGCCTGGCGTTCTCCCCAGGTGAATGAACTGTTCAGTAACGGACTGCACCATGGTGCAGCCCGTATCGAGAAAGGAGATCCTGCCATCAGAACTGAACGAGCATACAGTGTTTTGGCCAACCTTGTTTTTAACAAGGAGAAGTGGGATGTGGAAGCGGGGATTTACAACAAGGAAATAAGCGATTTTATTTACCTCAAGCCAGTATATCCTGCCCTGTTAACCATAAGAGGAGCATTCCCTGCATTTTTGTATGCTCAGACCGATGCGGCACTTTCCGGTGCAGATGTTTCAGTTGGTTATGCGGTGAACAGACACTTAAAAACAAAGGTTAAAACTTCCTTACTCCGAGCATATGATAAATCTGCCAAAACATGGCTTATTCAGATGCCGGCAGATCGCTATGAAACTGAGATTGAATACCTGTTTGTAGATGGCAAAAAGTTTAAGAATCAGTCGCTTCGTGCTTCTTTTCAGCACATCACCCAACAAAAAAGGGTACCTCCAACAGGTAATATAAAAGTAAAGGACGCCAGTGGGGTTGAAGTCATGCAGTCCGATTACATGATGCCTCCACCTGCGTATAGTCTTGTTAATCTCGAATACTTCACTTCTTTAGAAATACAGGCAACAAGAATTGAATGCATACTTGGCGTAAACAACCTTTTGAATACATCATACCGGGATTATATGAATGCATTCCGGTATTTCGCCCTGGACCGCGGCAGAAATTTATCCATCAAAGTCAAAATTCTTTTATAAAAAAAACAGATATGAAAAAGACACAGGTTATTATCAGCATGATGCTTTTGGTTTTTATGGGATTGCAGGGTTGCAAAAAAGACAAGGTCGATCCAAACGAAGAAGAGTTGATTACAACAGTAAGGGTGAAGCTTACCGAATCAGGTACCAATGCCCAGTCTGTTTTTGAATTCAGGGATCTCGACGGAGATGGTGGAGCTGCACCATCCAAATTTGATCAGATTGTTCTGACACGCGGGAAAGTTTACAACTGTACCCTTGAAATTCTGAATGAGAGCGTGTCTCCGGCAGACAATATCACCAATGAGATCCTGGCAGAAGCCAATGATCATGAATTCTTTTTTCAGGCAACTGACGCACTGGTTGCTGTTTCAAATCTGAGTAAGGATGGCAAGGGGTTGCCACTTGGGGTAACATCTACATGGACAGCAGCTGGAACAGCAGGTACCGGAACAATTAATATAACGCTCAAGCATAAACCAGGACTTAAAGCAGCGGGAGATACATTCGCTAAGGGGGATACGGATATTTCGCTTGATTTCACCCTGAGAGTTCAATAGAAAAGAATGATTTAGTTTTGCGGGATGGAAATATCAATTACCACTCCCGCATTACTTTTTCCTGCCATCAGCTTATTGTTACTGGCATACACCAATCGGTTTCTGGCTATTGCCAGTCTGGTGAGGAAGTTGTTTGATGAGTATATCCATTTCAAAAACAAAAAGAATCTCCTGATACAAATCAAAAGCCTGCGGAAACGGTTGAACTATATCCGCTTCATGCAGGCTTCCGGTGTATTTAGTTTTCTGTTATGTGTGGCGTGTATGTACTGCATTTACAACAGCTGGACAACACTTGCCAATACACTCTTTGCAACCAGTCTGATTGCATTACTTGTGTCGCTCGTTTTTTCACTCATCGAAATCTTCCAGAGCACCAATGCCCTGGAAGTGCTGCTCAGTGAAGTAGAAGATCTCGGAAGAACAGATTAAATCCTCGTGCCCAGCCTACGGCTGGTAAACTCGTGCCTCGTGCCCAGCCTTCGGCTGGCAGGCTCGTGCCTTTTTCACCTACTTCCTCTCCCCAATCTGCTGCCTCCACATGGCATAATACAAACCTTTCTCATCAAGCAGCTGCTGATGTGTGCCGGTTTCAACAATTTCACCTTTTTCCAGCACATAAATCCGGTCTGCATGCATGATGGTACTGAGCCTGTGTGCAATGAGCAGGGTGATCTGTTCTTTTCTGGAAGATATTTTACGGATGGTTTCAGTAATTTCTTCTTCTGTAATAGAATCCAGGGCAGAGGTGGCTTCATCAAATAAAAGCACTTTAGGATGACGGAGTAAGGCCCTGGCGATCGATATCCTTTGTTTCTCTCCACCAGATAATTTCAGTCCACCTTCACCAATCACACTGTTCAGGCCTTTTTCAGCCCTTTGCAAGAGCGACTGGCAAGAGGCTTGGTCAAGTGCAGACTGCACTTCTTCATCACTTGCCTGCGGGTTTACAAAAAGAAGGTTGTCTTTGATGGTGCCGGAAAAAAGCTGGGTATCCTGTGTAACAAAACCAATTTGTTTTCTCAGATCTTCAAAGTTGATTTCGTTTTCATCCAGTCCATTGTATAGAATTTTTCCTTCCTGAGGTCTGTACAACCCAACCAGTAATTTCATCAGGGTGGTTTTACCTGAGCCAGACGGACCAACAAAAGCAACTGTTTCTCCTCTGTTTACATTGAAGCTGAT
>CANHUF010000385.1 GCA_947463715.1 Sphingobacteriales bacterium | reverse complement strand
GCCATTGCCAGTGGTAAATCCGATTTTGTTAAGATTGATATCAGCAATCAGACGATTGCCATAAGTGGAAAAACAGCCATTGTAAGACACAGGCTTGATGGTGTTACCAATAATAACGGTACACCCGGCGAAATCCACCTCAACATCCTGCTCGTATTCCGCAACGAAAAAGGAAACTGGAAACTCTACGCCAGACAGGCAGCGAGGGTGATATAAGAGCTTAGTGAAAAGTTAAATAGTAAATAGTGGAATAGAAAAAAGTGGAATAGAGAAGATATTTCACTTACAACTATTCCACTTTTTACTTAAAACTATTCCTCTAATAATTACTTCCTCTCCAACAACTTGAAGAACTGATCAAGCTGTGGCAGAATCACGATACGGGTACGGCGGTTTTGAGAGCGACCCGCTTCAGTTGAATTATCTGCTATTGGCTGGTATTCAGAACGGCCTGCTGCAACCATTTTAGCTGGCTCCATACCATACTGAGACTGGAACATCCTGACAATTGTAGTCGCACGTTTCACGCTGAGGTCCCAGTTGTCTTGCAGATCCTTATTGCCTTTGAGCGCAACATTATCGGTATGACCTTCTACCATGAATTCAATATCCGGCTGATTTTTCAAAACAAGTGCAACCTTGCCAAGTACTGTTTTGGCTTGCTCACTTAAATCGAAGCTGCCGGTTTTGAAGAGAACCTTATCAGAAATATCAACATAAACCACACCTTTATCAACCTTGATGTTTACATCCTGGTCATTCAGGTCACCAATTGCGCCTTTCAGATTCATTACCAATGCCATATTCAGGGAGTCTTTGCGGGCAGCAGCCTGCTGGATAGACTGGATATAGGCATCCTTGGAACCGATATTATCCAGAGACTTCTTGATACTCTCTGCCTGTGAAGAAGAGATCACAGATAAATCTTCCAGTTGTTTCAAGGCTACGTTGTTGTTTTTCTTCAGCAAATCAACCTGCTCTTTGAGGGAACCAATCTGTGCTTCGCGCTGCGCATCGGCGATGGCGCGCTGACGCTCCAATTCAGACTTCTCATCACGACATGCCTTTGTTTCTTTCTGGGAAGCAACAAGCTGTTCATTCAAACCCGCATACTTGTCAGTCAAAGCCTGAAATTTTTTGGTACTGACACAGGAGAAGAGTGTAATTGTCAGCAAAAGTGGAAAAACAAATAATTTTCTTTTCATCGTTATTAATCGTTTAATAATTGTTGACTACAAATATAAAATGTCAAGTTGAAAACATTTTAATTAATATTTGTTCAACAAAAATCATTTGAAACAAATTTTTCTTTAATTTGAAACGATTTTTGCACCGGTTGCTTGCCGGAATTTCTTGTTTGTTTTCTCATGTCTACCCTGCTATTTGTCTAAATAGCAGGGTTTTTTGTTGTTTTCAACCTAAAAACTGTTTAAAAGACTAATATTTTTAGTGTAAATAATGCTAAATTTATTAGTTAGTCATTTTAAATCCCCTTACCTTTACCTCCTTAAAAATTACTTACCATGTCAAACAGTGAAAAACTTAAAGCACTCAAACTTACCCTGGATAAAATTGAAAAGGATTATGGAAAAGGCAGTGTAATGATGATGAATGAAAAGGGTGAAGCGCAAATTGAAGTTGTTTCAACCGGTTCGATTGGTTTGGATAGTGCATTGGGAATTGGTGGGCTTCCGAAAGGCAGGGTAATTGAAATATATGGTCCGGAAAGTTCAGGTAAAACCACAGTGGCCATCCATGTAATTGCAGAAGCACAGAAAAAAGGTGGGATGTGTGCCATTATTGACGCTGAACATGCTTTTGACAGTGCCTATGCCAGAAAACTGGGTGTGGACGTTGATAACTTATTGATTTCCCAGCCTGATTATGGCGAGCAGGGGCTGGAAATTGCAGACAGGTTAATACTTTCAGGTGCCCTGGATGTGGTGGTTATCGATTCTGTGGCTGCATTGGTTCCCAAAGGGGAACTGGAAGGTGAAATGGGTGACAGCAAAATGGGTCTCCAGGCTCGTTTGATGAGTCAGGCACTGAGAAAGCTGACTGCAACAATCAGTAAAACAAATACAATCTGCATTTTCATCAACCAGCTGCGTGAAAAGATAGGTGTCATGTTCGGTAATCCCGAAACCACAACGGGTGGAAACGCACTGAAATTCTATGCTTCTGTCAGGCTTGACATCAGGAGAGCAGCACAAATTAAAGATGGTGATGAAGCAATTGGTAACAGGGTAAAGGTAAAAGTGGTGAAAAATAAGGTTGCACCGCCATTCAGGTCAGCTGAATTCGATATCATCTTTGGCGAAGGAATATCCAAAACGGGTGAGATCATAGACATGGGTGTAGAACTGGGAATCATTCAGAAAAGCGGCAGCTGGTACAGTTACAATGGAGACAAACTGGGTCAGGGAAGGGATGGTGTAAGACAACTGATGACAGATAATCCTGAAATGGCAAACGAAATTGAAGTAAAAATCAGAGAAAAAATCAAAGAGATGCAAGGGGCTTAATGCAGTTGCCTCCTTGTTTGGAAACCGTGTCCCGCTCATGCAGGATGCGGTTTTTTATTTATTTTCACCAGGAACAATTATAACATGGAAACCAAAAGATTACTGGACGCAAGAAAATGCATAGCGCTGGTTGCACACGATAATAAAAAGAAGGAACTGATTGAGTGGGCCGTTTACAACAAAACAGCACTGTCAAGACATGAACTTGTTGCAACAGGAACTACTGGAAGGTTGCTCGAAGAATCCTTAGACCGCTCTATAAAAAAATTACTAAGCGGTCCGCTTGGTGGTGACCAGCAGATTGGTGCTTTAATTGCTGAAGGTAAGGTTGATGTCCTGATTTTTTTCTGGGATCCCATGGAGGCTCAACCACATGATCCGGATATCAAAGCACTACTCAGACTGGCCGTTACCTGGAATATCCCCTTTGCATGCGACAGGGCTACTGCTGATTTCCTGCTTACTTCACCCCTGATGCATGCCAATTACACCTGTATCATTCCAGACTATTCAACTTATATCAGAAGAGACGCTATAAAATAAACAGCATGAAAAAATTATTTACATTTTGTCTCATCGCCACAACACTCGTTAAAGGCTCAGTGGCACAGGATACCATCAGCAAATCAGATGTGGCTGCTGCTGCAAAACTGATTGCACTGCAATACTCAGCAAAAGAAGTAGAAATGATGTTGCCTGATTTGCGGGATAATGCGCGCGATTATGAACAGATGCAACGCTACCCCCTGCGCAATAATGTTCAGGTAAGCATGGTTCAACAACTTGTTCCGGATCAGCTCCAGCAAAAGCAAATAAAATGGCGCTATGATAAATCTATCAGGCTACCTGAAAATAGAGCAGACCTCGCTTTTTTTTCTAT
>CANHUF010000384.1 GCA_947463715.1 Sphingobacteriales bacterium | reverse complement strand
AGTTTTGTTGAAAATCCAGCATTATTAAGAGCGGCAGACCATCAAACTTTTTTTTCAAATTTTACCTTTCTTGCACCTGCTGTAACTGGTTTGCACGCCTCAGGTGTCTGGCATGCAGATAAAATTGGTGCTACTTTTGGTCTCTCTTTGACACATTTTGGATACAGTGAAGAACCACTTACGGACCCCGCTGGAAATGTTTCCGGCACTTTCAGGGCATTTGATCAAATGGTTGCATTGTCTGCTTCCGGAAAATATGATAAGCGCTGGTTCTATGGTGCAAGCCTGAAATTTATTCATGCTGCCTATGGACCCTGGAGGAGTTCAGGTGTTGCTTTGGATTTCGGACTGAATTACTTTACAGAAGAGTCGGGATTCCAATGGGGGATTGCAGCTAAAAATATGGGGTTCCAGCTAAAAACCTTCAATGGGGAACAAGAGGACCTGCCATTTGACCTGGTTATGGGTATTACCCAGAAAATGGATAAAGCCCCTTTCAGCATTTCTCTTACTGCACAAAGAATGCATGATTTTGATATTTTATACACTGATACAGTATTCAACAATGAAAATTTTGGGGTATCAGGGAAACCTGGCTGGGGTAAACAGTTACTAAGTCATTTGATAATCGGAACCAATATTCACCTGGGTGAAAAAGTTATTTTATCAGGTGGGTTTAACCTGCTCAGAAGAAATGAACTTGCCATCCGGAATATTTCAAGTGGGTTGACAGGTTTCAGTTATGGAATTGCCATGAAACACAAAAAACTCTCATTTCAGTATTCAAGATCACATAATCAGCGTTCCATCACACAGCAACAATTGTCATTTGCAATTGGTCTTTCTGGTACAAGTCAAAAATAACTGAGGTTGGTATCCGGACCAAGTTCAAGCAGGGTTTCATACATCAATTGAATAGTGCTTGTTATGTCATCCTTGTGCAGCATTTCTACTGTGGTATGCATATACCTGAGTGGGATCGAAATCAAGACTGAAGGACAACCATCATTTGCATAGGCAAAAGAATCTGTATCGGTTCCAGTGCTCCTGCTGACAGTCCTCATTTGAACAGGTATTTTTTTCTTTTCTGCAACGTTTTCCACCAAGCTTAATAATTTGTTGTGGACAGCAGGACCAAAAGCAAGTGAAGGGCCTTTTCCGCAGGCAACATCACCTTCAATGATTTTATTAACCATGGGTGTTGTTGTATCATGTGTAACATCAGTAATGATGGCAACATCAGGTTTGATTCTGCGGGCAATCATTTCTGCACCTCTGAGTCCAATTTCTTCCTGTACTGCGTTGACTACATACAGGGCATAGGGCAATTTCTTTTTATTTTCCTTGATTAAACGGGCTACCTCTGCTATCATAAAGCCGCCAATCCGGTTGTCCATGGCCCTGCCAATAAAATAATCATAGGCCAGTTCGTCAAAACCTTCTTCATAGGTAGCTACTGAACCAATATGAATACCCAGTGCTTCTACTTCCTTTTTATTTTTAGCTCCGCAATCGAGAAAAAGGTTTTCAACGCTTGGCTGAGGATCTTTTCTTTCACCTCCACCCAACCTGGTATGGATGGCGGGCCATCCAAATACAGCTTTTACAGCTCCCTTTTTACCATGTATCAGAACCCTTTTTCCGGGTGCTATCTGATGATCGACACCACCATTTCTTTTTAGGTAGATTAATCCGCTATCCGCAATGTAGTTTACAAACCAGCTAATTTCATCTGCATGGGCTTCAATTACAACTTTGAACTTGGCATTGGGATTGATTACGCCTACAACCGTTCCATATGGATCAGTAAAAACTTCATCCACATGAGGCTTGATGTAATTCATCCAGAGTTTTTGTCCGCCCGACTCAAAACCAGTTGGAGATGGGGTATTGATGTATTCCTTTAAAAAAGCCAGGGCTGGTTTGCTGATAGATAGTTTGGACTGGTTTTTGGTTCCTTTTGCCATGATATAAGCTTGGTTTGGTCAAATCATCGAGCGATGATGATTTGTTGTGTTTTTGCTGTGTCGCTGATATTGCCTTTTTCATCCTTCATCCAGAAGCTGAAAGTAGCCGTATCATTTCTGGGACATTTGGGTTGTAATGCAACAACGTCAAATGTAACGATGACATCAGCGCTGAAGTTTTTTATCCTGGGTGTTTCAGCCGGGATCTGATAGAGGAATGAGTCTATGAAGTTACTCTGAACGCATCTTGTAGTTTTTTTCTGAACCCAGATTGTATCTACAAAATCTCCTTCCTTATCGGTTAAGCGCATGGTTATTTGCAGTTCACTGCCTGCAGGAACCTGGGTTCCACTTACACTTTTAATAGATAAAGTTGGCTTTGACTGAAACGATTCTTTGGCGCAGGAGAAAGCTGCAAGAATCAATAAAAGGGGAATGAACTGTTTTGTCATGTACCTTTGTTGTCTTTCAAAATTAACCGATTCATTTTGAATAACCTATTTGCTGCCCATCATTTTAATGAACCTTTAACCCTGCATGGGCAAGAGCAATTTAGGAATGCTGCTATTGCGTTATTTAGAAGGCAGGGGGTTGACAATCCCATTTACAGGAAATTTCTCTCCCACCTGGGCATTGATGTACATGGAGTTGGTGATATTTTGAACATACCTTTTTTGCCTATTTCGTTTTTTAAAACCCATTTGTTGCAAACGGGTTCATTTATTCCGGAAGTAGTTTTTGAGAGTAGCGGAACAACTGGTACTATTAACAGCAGGCATGGTATTCATAGCATGCAATATTACCTCGATAATACCTTGATAAATTTCAAGGAGGTCTATGGTGATCCCCGTCAGTATTGTTTTTTAGCCTTGCTACCATCTTATCTGGAGAAAGGAAACTCTTCGCTTGTTGCCATGGCAGAATATTTGATGCAGGAGAGTGGCCATCCTGAAAATGGTTTTTATCTGAATAACCTGGATCAGCTTGTATCACAGTTGTTAATGCTGGACAGTCAGTCGCAGCCGGTTATACTGTTAGGTGTCACATATGCATTGATGGACCTTGCTGAAAGGTATAATCTTGCGTTAAAACATGTAATTGTAATGGAAACCGGAGGTATGAAGGGAAGGAAAAAGGAGATAACGAGAGCTGAATTGCATGGCTTGCTCAGGGAAAGGCTGGGGGTGCAGGACATTCATGCAGAATATGGCATGACAGAACTCCAATCTCAGGCCTATGCTGTGAGGGATGGGATTTTCCGAGCTTCCTCAACGATGCAGGTTTTGCTGAGATCACCTGATGATCCCTTCGAAATGTGGCCTGCCAGTCAATATCCCGGGAGGACAGGCATTATAAACATCATCGATCTGGCTAATATTCACACACAGGCTTTCATCGCTACTGATGATCTGGGAAGGTTTTCGCAAGACGGGGGATT
>CANHUF010000383.1 GCA_947463715.1 Sphingobacteriales bacterium | reverse complement strand
TTCAAAACCTACCGTGATGCTGACAAGATAAGAATGGAGATGTCCAGGTTTGTTAGTACAACCATTCTTATTATTCCTTCTAGAATAGAATTGCGGGTTATTAATCAGGAATCAATCAATCGCCCATGAGTACGTTAATTGATGAAATCAAAAATCTGGCATCCCGTTACTTTGAAACTTATAGGTCAATCAGGCATCACCTGCATGCCAATCCTGAATTAAGTTATAAAGAATTTAATACCTCAGCCTTTGTATGCAGCGAACTGGATAAATTAGGGATTCCATATCAACGTATGGCTGAAACCGGCGTTATTGCTATGGTAGAAGGCCGACCATCAGAAAGGGTAATAGCGCTTAGGGCGGATATGGATGCATTGCCCATCCATGAAGAAAATGAGGTCCCCTATGCATCTACTGTGGCAGGGGTAATGCATGCCTGTGGTCATGATGTACATACTACATGCCTTTTGGGAGCAGCAAGAATATTACATGAGCTCCGTGACAAATGGGATGGACGAATCAAACTCATTTTTCAACCCGGGGAAGAAAGAAACCCCGGAGGTGCCAGCATCCTGATCAGGGAAGGCGTGCTTGAAAACCCCAGACCAACACATATCATTGGATTGCACGTTCATCCTTTACTCGAAACGGGTAAAGTTAGTTTTGCTCCCGGAAAAGTCATGGCTAGTGCTGATGAACTTTTTTTCACCATACGTGGAAAAGGCGGACATGCAGCTAAGCCTTACCTGACAGCAGATACCATCCTGGCAGCATCAAAGTTGGTTGTGGCATTGCAACAGGTAGTAAGCAGAAACAATAATCCATTTTCTCCCTCTGTACTTTCCATTTGTGCCATTCAGGGCGGGTTTACAACCAATGTGATACCAGCAGAAGTCAAGCTAATGGGCACATTCAGGGCTATGGATGAAAACTGGAGAAAGGAAGCACACAAAAGAATACATGAAATAGCTCAGGGTGTTGCAATTTCAACTGGAGCATCCATTGATGTGCATATTGATCTTGGCTATCCTTCAGTGGTCAATGATACAGCTTTAACTCCGAGGGTTAAAGAACATGCTGAAGCATTTATGGGACATACAAGTGTTGAAGAAATGGAGCTCAGCATGGGAGCAGAGGATTTTGGTTACTACACACAAATTATTCCAGGTTGTTTTTTCAGGTTAGGAACTGGAAACAAGGAACTGGGAATTACGTCAAATGTCCATACCCCAACATTTGATGTGGATGAAAGATCAATAGAGACTGGTATAGGCATGATGGCGTATTTAGGCGCAATAAGTTAAAAATAAAGTATGCAAAAAAAACTCAGGAAGGAACAGGCATTAGAGTACCATGCAAAAGGCAGGCCTGGTAAAATTGAAGTTATTCCAACCAAGGAAGCAAAAACCCAGCGGGACCTATCCCTAGCCTATTCCCCGGGTGTGGCAGAGCCGTGCAAGGAAATTCATGAAAATATTGAGAACGTTTATAAATATACAGCCAAGGGAAATCTCGTAGCTGTAATCAGCAATGGCACAGCCGTTTTGGGTTTAGGTGATATTGGTCCTGAAGCAGGTAAACCTGTTATGGAAGGAAAAGGGGTATTGTTTAAAATCTTTGCAGACATTGATGTTTTCGACATTGAAATCAATGAAAAAGATCCCGAGAAATTTGTAGAAATTGTCAAAGCCCTCCAGCCAACTTTTGGAGGTGTCAACCTGGAAGACATCAAGGCTCCTGAGTGTTTTTATATAGAACAACGACTTAAGGAGGAAATGAATATTCCGGTAATGCATGATGACCAGCACGGCACAGCCATTATAAGTGCTGCTGCACTTTTGAATGCATTGGAATTACAACAGAAAAACATAGGAGACATCATTATTCTTGTTAATGGTGCAGGTGCTGCCGCGATGGCCTGTATTGAGCTATATGAGGCACTTGGAGCCAAAAGGGAAAACGTATGGATGTTTGACTCCAAGGGATTGATCCATAATAAACGAAATGACCTGGATGAACGGAAAAAAAGATTTGCGGTAGACAGAAATGAAATAAGCCTGTCTGAAGCATTTGAAAACGCGGATGTATTCATCGGGCTGAGTAAAGGAAATGTAGTTACAAGAGAAATGGTAGCCAAAATGGCCCCCAGACCAATTGTCTTTGCCATGGCTAATCCTGATCCCGAGATTACATGGGAAGATGCAACTGCCGTTCGCAATGACATTATCATGGCTACTGGCCGATCAGACTATCCTAATCAGGTAAATAATGTGCTTGGCTTCCCTTATATATTCAGGGGTGCACTTGACGTTCGCGCTACCCGTATCAATGAAGCCATGAAACTTGCAGCGGTAAAGGCGCTGGCAGAATTAACCAAAACACCTGTACCAGATATTGTGAATATGGCATACAATGAGTCTGCCATTGCCTTTGGACCGAATTACATCATTCCCAAACCACTTGATCCCAGGCTTATTACAGCAGTTTCCCCCGCTGTTGCCAGGGCCGCCATGGAAAGTGGTGTTGCCAAAACACCAATAACAGATTGGGAAAAGTACGAAATCGACCTTAATAAAAGACTCGGTATTGATAACCAGCTGGTCAGAGCGCTTGGAAGCAAAGCCAGAAAAGATCCAAAACGCGTAGTATTTGCTGATGCAGAGAATTCAAAGATTCTGAAAGCCGCTCAGATTGCATTGGATGAGGGGATTGCAAAACCCGTTTTATTAGGAAACCCTGAAATCATCCAGGAAATTGCAGAAAAAAACAATATCCCCCTCGACGGACTGGAAATCGTCAATCCTAAGAGTGAAGAGATGAAAGCTAAAAGGGAGGCATACGGTGAGGTTTTTTTCAAAAAAAGACAGCGTCGAGGTGTTAACCGTTATGAGGTGAATAAACTCATGAAAGACCGGAATCATTTTGGCTGCATGATGGTTGAAATGGGAGATGCAGATGCGATGATTTCCGGACTGAGCAGAAACTATCCTGATACGATTCGTCCGGCTATTCAAATAATTGGTACAGAAGAAGGTGTCAGTAAGATTGCAGGCATGTACATCATGCTTACCAAAAAAGGTCCGTTGTTTCTGGCTGACACAACAGTCAATTTTAACCCAACAGCAGAAGAGCTTGCAGACATAACACTGCTTGTTGCCAAAGAGGTCAGAACCCTTGGCATTACACCCCGAATTGCCATGCTGAGTTATTCAAATTTTGGCAGCAGTGATACGGAAGAGGCTATAAAAGTCAGGACTGCCAGAACAATTGTCAAGCAGCGCAATCCATCATTAATTGTTGACGGTGAAATGCAGGGAATTGTTGCCTTTAACAAAGAGATCATGAAGGAAAACTATCCATTTTCTGAATTGGCAGACAATGGTGAGGTAAACACACTGATATTCCC
>CANHUF010000382.1 GCA_947463715.1 Sphingobacteriales bacterium | reverse complement strand
TCTACCAGATGAGCTAATTCCCCTCGTTATCAATTGCCCTGGTCACCTTCCCGCTTGGCGGGACGCTCTACCAGATGAGCTAATTCCCCTCGTTATCAATTGCCCTGGTCACCTTCCCGCTTGGCGGGACGCTCTACCAGATGAGCTAATTCCCCTCGTTATCAATTGCCCTGGTTACCTTCCCGCTTGGCGGGACGCTCTACCAGATGAGCTAATTCCGTAGGGAGTGCAAATGTACGAAAAAGTAAAGAAAAAAAGAAGAATTATCTCCTGTATCCACCTCCGCCGCCACCGCTGTAACCACCACTGCCGCCACCATAACCACCTCCGGGTGGCCTGCGGTTTCCACCACCACTTGGTGGCCTGTCTTCTGCAGCCTTCACAACAAGAGGCTTTTTACCCAGGTTTATATCATTGAGATTCTCAATGGCATCCATAGCTTCTTCGCGTACCGGCATATCAACAAAACCAAAGCCCCTGCTTTTCCCTGTTTCCTTGTCCATAGCAACTTTGGCAGTTTTTACCTGTCCAAACTTTTCAAAGATCTCCATGAGCTCGGCATCATCAAGATCATAAGGAAGTCCGGCGACAAAAATGTTCATAAAATCAAATTTTGATAAATATAAAGATATTTAAGGATTTTAGCCACTACTTGTAAATCACTAACTTCATATTTTTACTTTAGGTTAAACAAAAAACCGATAAACTGCCAAATGGAATTTTTCACCAACGAATACGACTTCATGTTCAACAGGTTGTTACCGCAAATGCTGACTGCAACACTCTGTGGCGGGATTGTTGGATTTGGAAGGGAAAAAAGACACAAGCCAGCTGGCATAAGAACCCTTATACTCATTTGCGTGGGTTGCACCTTGTATAGCTCAATCGGATTCTATATTTCAGAAAAAATGCCCAATATCGATCCAACCCGGATAATCGGACAGATTGCAACCGGGATAGGTTTTTTAGGAGCCGGTGCAATAGTAAAATCGGATCAAAAAGTTACTGGCGTAACCACCGCTGCATTCATCTGGGCCATGAGCGGGATCAGTATACTCATTGGCAGCAACATGTATCTGATTCCGGTTACAGTAACCCTTTTCCTTGTTTTCATCACCTGGTTGTTTGAAAAGTTTGAAGACAGATTACACCGAGACCATAGCCATGAATAAAATCATTTCATCCGCAAAATAAAATACATGAAACAATCCTTTCAAGCCAGGTTAGGTGTAACCCTTGCCACAACAGGTTGCGGACTCCTTAGCCTGGTGATTGCCTTTGGAAACATGACCGACTACGGCACCAACTTTGAATTTGTGAGACATGTGCTGATGATGGATACCTTATTCCCAAACAGTACGGTAACATACAGGTCATTGCAACATCCCCTGATTCATCACGTAGCCTACATCGCCATTATTGCTACAGAAGCAATCATGGCATACTTTCTGCTTAGCGGTGGATATGCACTTATCAAATCCATTAAATCCGAATCTGAAGCTTTTCAGGCAGCCAAAAAAAATGCATATTCGGGTATTTCCATTGGTATTTTACTTTGGTTTATAGGCTTTATTGTCATTGGCGGGGAATGGTTCAGCATGTGGCAAAGTCAGTCTTGGAACGGCTTGGGCAGTGCTGACCGTATCATCACATTTTTTATGCTGACTTATCTCTCTTTACTGATTTCAGAATAAAAAAACCATCTTCCTGATTACGGGAAGATGGTTGACATAAATGCTTTTTAATGTCTGATCAGGCTGAGTTTCGTCCTGCGTTGATGATACCAAAAGAGCAACGCATCACCAGCTTCTCATAACTATTGCGCAGTGTTTCCGGCAGATTTTTTTCCTCCATCTCCCTGACCCTGGAAATTGCAAACTGTTGAATAGTGAGAAGCGGTAAAACAATCTTCTCCCGCATCTGAATAGACAGCTGGTCTATCGGATAATTTTCCATCAATTCAGTTTTTCCAGATAACATCAGCACATACCGCTTTGAAAGCGCATATTCTTCTTGAATATCCCGCCACAACTCACCATACAGCGGATGATCACGAAGAAATGCTGTTAGCGGGAAAAAGCATTTTTTCATTGCCATTTCACAGTTATCCATTAATGTTCTGAAGAAAGCAGATCTGGCATACAAGGCACGCAATTCAGGCATCCGGCCCTGCGACTCCAGTGTTCTCAGGGCAGTGCCAACGCCATAATAACCGGTTACATTTTGCTTAAGTTGACTCCATGCTCCTACAAACGGAATAGCCCTGAGATCAGACAGCGTAAGTTTACCCTGGGCACCTCTTTTAGCAGGGCGACTGCCAATGTTTGTTGCGGCATAGAATCGAAGCGGACTCACATGGGTGAGGTATTCCATGAATGAAGGATTGTTCTTCAGCGCCTCATATGCTTTCAAACTTTCTTCAGCAAGCGTGTGAAGTAACTCTTCTTCCTGAGCACTGAACGTACTGGCACCGGTACCAAAAAGTTCACTACCCAAACCCGCATGAATCAACTGCTCGATATTAAATTGAGCGGCATCGATTGTACCGAAGTTAGAGCTGACTGTTTGTCCCTGAACAGTAAGTTCTATTTCTTTGTTGGCAATATCACTGCCCATGGAAGCGTAAAACTTATGCGTTTTACCACCACCCCTCGCAGGCGGTCCACCACGTCCATCGAAAAAGACTACTTCAAGTCCATATTTAGCCGAAATAGCTGATAACTCTTTCTTCGCTTTGAAAATACTGTAGTTGGCCATCAGGTAACCACCATCCTTTGTGCCATCACTAAACCCAAGCATGACTGTCTGCTTGTTGCCCCTGCGTTTCAGGTGGTCTCTGTAAACAGGAAAAGCATACAACTCCTGCATCACATCCGCTGCATTCCGAAGGTCATCGATGGTTTCAAACAATGGAATGATGTCAACTGCAATGGCATCACGCCTGCAACCCGCAGCAACAAAAAGTCCGAATACCTCAAGGATGTCAACAGCACTGTTACACTGACTGATGATGTACCTGTCGCAACCCGGCTTACCATTTCTGTCCTGAATGGTTCGGATTGCCCTGATTGTTTCAATCGTATCCTTTTCAATAAAATCAGCATCCTCCGGTATATCAACTGATTCAGCAAGCGAGGAAAGCCACTCCATTTTTTCAGGTGTGGAAAGCTCTGCATAATTACCCTTCCCCTGCCACCGGCAGATAGCACCAATGACACGCTCATGAACTGAACTATCCTGGCGGATGTCAAGTGTAGCAAAATGAAGTCCGAACAGGTGAACTTTATGAATCAGTGATTCCAGCATGTTCAGAAAAAGTCCGTTGTGGCTGTGGATTATAATCTCCCTGATGGCATTAAGCTGCTCGAGTATGTAGGATACTTTAAGATCCGCATGGTATCCTGGAC
>CANHUF010000381.1 GCA_947463715.1 Sphingobacteriales bacterium | reverse complement strand
TGGCGAGCCATCCGTATTCAAACATGTTGTATATATTATCAAAGAAAATAAAACCTATGACCAGGTATTTGGTGATTTAGAATTTGGTAATGGTGACAGCTCATTGTGTGTCTTCGGTGAGCGGATAACGCCTAACACACATGCCCTTGCCAGACAATTCGGCACGATGGATAACTACCATGCTTCAGGCAAATCTTCAGCAGAAGGACATCAGTGGACGGATGCCGGGATGGTATCAGATTATGTAGAGAAAAATGTAAGGGCCTGGTTCAGGAGTTATCCCCACCGGCAGGCTGATGCTATGGTTTACAATAAAAGTGGATTCATATGGAATCATGCATTGGATCATGGCAAAACAGTTCGGGTTTTCGGAGAGGCTTGTGAAACAGTTTACGACAATAAATTAAAATGGCTTGACCTGTATAATCGATACTTAAATGGTCAGGCTCCAGACTGGCACAATGAAAGTACCATTGCAAGATTGAGACCTATCATTTCTACTGATTTTCCAGACTGTGACAACATGGTTTTCAGCGACCAGCAACGGGCAGATTTGTTTATCAAAGAATGGAAACAATTTGAAAAAAACAACAATTTGCCAAACCTGATGGTCCTTTCATTACCCAATGATCACACTGCTGGAACATCCCCAGACTTTCCAACTCCTGATGCCATGGTTGCTGATAATGATCTTGCGTTAGGACGAATTGTTGATATGATTTCAAAAAGCAAGTATTGGGATTCTACAGTCATTTTTATCACACAAGATGATTCACAAAGTGGATGGGACCATGTTTCTGCATACCGAACTATCGGATTAGTAGTTAGTCCGTTCAGCACCGGCAAATTAATTCGTTCTCATTTTAATCAGGTTTCAATGCTACGTACCATTGAACAAATACTTGGCATACCCCCCATGAATGTGATGGACGCCACATCGAGACTGATGACTGACTGTTTCCAGGAGACTATGAATAAAAAGCAATTCAACTTTTTAAAGAACAACATCCCACTTGATAAAATGAATAAGCCACTCAATACGCTATCAGGAAAAGCCAAAAAATTTGCAGAAATCTCTCAACATGAAATTTTCAGAGAGGTTGATGGTGGAGAGGATGACAAAATGAACAAGGTTATCTGGTTCTACACAAAAGGAGAATTGCCTTATCCTTCCAAGCAATAATTGTAGTAATCATCTAAAAAATAGATGATGTTTCATATAACTAAAACTAATTGACTTCATTTTTGTGAAATATATCTTTAATAGTCTGGATATCCAGTGGTTTGCTTAAAAAGCCTTTTACCATAGGAAACTGCTGAGAACGGATAATATCCTTTTGGTCGAGAGACGAAGAAAGCATGAAAACACGGATATATTTTAAAGGTTCTTTTGGAAGATTAATCAACTCATCGAGGAATTGAAAACCATCCATTTCCGGCATTCTGATATCCAGAAATATAAAGTCTGGCAGATAACCTTCATTGGCAATATGTAATTTGATTTCCTCCAATGCTGTTCTTGCAGAAATAAAAACCCTAACCTCACCCTGCCAGCCCGACCTGCTGATAATCTTAGAGCTTATTAAATTAAATATGGGTTCATCGTCTATCAGATAACAATACTGCATCGTTCTCAGTTTAAAAAAATTACCGGCAAAGAAATTTTTGCTGTTGTGCCCTGCCCATGGACAGAATCAAGCTTTATGTCACCATTCAATTTTATCATAATTTCCCTTGAAATATACAGACCAAGACCTGTTCCAGTCGTTTTTTCCGAAGCCCGGAAAAACATTTCAAATACTTTTTCAAGATTACAGGCCTCAATACCGATTCCGTTGTCTGAAATTTCAACAAGCAGATTATGTTCTTTTCTCAGCACATTTACCTTAACATATGAATGTGGCTTGGTTTCATCTGCATATTTCACTGCATTTCCTATCAAATTCTTGATGACCGTATTTAATCTGTTCCTGTCTGATTCAAACTTAATCCCTTCCTGAATAATTAATTCAAGCTTAACAGGGTGCTTTGAATAAAATCGAACATCTTCAAATGCATTTCTGATTATTTTATCGAACTCAACCAACTCCGGACGAACCTGCAATCTGGCATTTCTGGAGTAATCCAGTATTTCAATAATCGTATTGTCCATTCTGTCAATAGAAGACCCGATCAGTTTAAAGAAATCTTCATTCTCACTCATGTCTCCCTGATACAAATCAATGAGATTTACTAGCCCTTTCACGGCAAGGAGAGGTGTTCGCAGATCATGAGACACGCTGTATACAAAATTATCCAGCTCTCCATTTATTTTTGAAAGTTCATCATTCTTGGAAATCAGTGAATTTCTAACAATCTGTCTTTTTTCTTCTACACTGATTGCTGAACCGATAATCCCGATGATTTGCAAATCCTCCTGAGTAACTTTTACATTGCTTGAAAAGCAAAATCCCAGCATACCAGTAAGCTGTCCATCGTTTCTGATCAAATGAGAGACTGCCAGTGAATCGCTATCTTCCTCCCTTTTATTGATTAAATAACGGTTATACCTGTGATTATCAGATACAACTGTCTCCTGTTCAGAAAAGGATAAAGATCTGTAATAATGATCGAGATCGCCATCTTCAGTAAATGCCTTACCCTCAATATTTTCTGATCTGAAAAAGACTACTGGTTCATCCCTCCCTGTATGTTTGTAAAATACAAGGTCCGCCGCAAGCATATCAAATGCCAATGCAGTAATGTTGCTTATATTTTCAAGTGGAACAGATCCAAAACCAAGGAAGGTATTGGCCAAAGCTGTTAACCTGCTCTCAGATTTTTCAATTCTGAAAGTTTTTTGGTGGCTACTGAAATGGGAGACGACCTGCTTAGAAAACAGTTCGAAAGCATTAACCCGCTGGGGTTCAATAGCTCTGTAATTTAAGGCCCCTTTTTCCAATATACCCCCAGCAACATAAATTCCAGCATTATCTTCACTGTTAACAGCATGTGCAACAATAAATTGATTAAAGGGAATCAGGGTATGCATTTCCGGCCAGTCACCTTTATTCAATTGAATAACTTTTCTTTCAGGCTGCGTTTCAAATCTTTCTTCAAAAGCTGCTACAAGACATTGGTGTGCAAGTTGAGGAATATTTATGCCTTCTGTTACAAATAACATGGTTTCATCCTGACCTTTCTGATATTGAATAGCAATACCAAACTCAAATTCAAAAATATCGAGGACGGACTCAGCTACCAACTGAAAAAATGCATTAGACTCATTAACCCGGAAAGCACGCTCATTGAAGGCATTCATTTGTTTATGAATCACAACTTCTGCATCGAGCCGGTCACGAATATTAATCAGTTGTTGTTCTACTGAAGCGAATTTACCAACACGCATTTGTAATTCCCTTGCGTATTC
>CANHUF010000380.1 GCA_947463715.1 Sphingobacteriales bacterium | reverse complement strand
CAAATGCCGGTCCGGCCTGGTTGTTGACAATGATCATGAAAAATACGGTCATCCCCCTGAAAACGTCGAGGGCTGTAAAACGTTGTGCAGACATATTAAGGTTATTTTGGTGGTATTAAGTTAAAGCATTCACCTGAATTTCAATGCATCTATATTTTCCCGTCTCTTCAGCAATTCATATATTCATCCACGAAAAAATGGCTATGAATAAATTTGGCATGAATCTGCTGTTGTGGGGTATTGAGATGAATGAGGATATGTTTCCGGTTTTGGAGCAAATCCGGGAAGCAGGTTATGATGGGGTTGAAGTGCCCATTTTTAATACTGATCCTGCCGCGTGGGAGTCGTGGAGAAGACAATTGGATGCACTCGGACTGGAACGTGTGGCTGTAACGATTAATGGCCCGGATCACCATCAGATTGCCGCTGATCCTGCTATGCGCAGCAAGACGCTGGAGCGTAACAAACGGGCCCTGGATTGTGCTGCAGTGTTGGGTTCAAACCTGTTAACCGGTCCCTACCATTCCGCATTGGGTGTATTTGCAGGAAGAACTGCCACCGATGAGGAAAAAGGATGGGCTGCTGAAAATTTATTTGAGCTGGCGGATTATGCCGGTACCCTGGGTATTACGCTGGGCCTGGAATACCTGAATCGTTTTGAGAGTTACCTGGTTTCCTGTACCGATGAGTTGATTGCCCTGGCAGACCAGGTGAATCATCCACACTGTAAGCTTATGTTCGATAGTTTTCATGCCAATATTGAGGAAAAAGACATGGCTGCAGCCATCAGGAAGATAGGCAAAAGGCTGGTGCATGTGCAGCTTTCCGAAAACGACCGTGGAACATTGGGCGCAGGACATGTGGATTTCGAAAGTATAATTGCTGGTTTGTCATCTATTGGGTATTCAGGTATGATAAGTGTGGAAGCTTTCAGCAGTAAGCTGACTGCAGCCAATATCTGGAGACCGTTGTTTGACTCAGAGGAGCAATTGGTAAAAGACAGCATTCAATATTTAAAAAATATAACCCAATCATGAAGATCAACATTGCCATTGTGGGGCTCGGTTTTGGTGCTGAGTTTATTCCCATTTATCAGCGTCACCCTCATGCTAACATGTATGCCATTTGCCAGCGCAATGTGGAGAAACTAAATGCCATTGGAGATGCTTTTGGTATAGAAAAGCGGTATTCGGATTATGATGAGTTGCTGAAAGACCCGGCCATTGATGCCGTGCATATCAACTCTCCGATTCCGAATCATGCTGAGCAGTCGCTCAAAGCCCTCTATGCTGGCAAACATGTTGCCTGTACGGTACCTATGGCCACCAGTGTGGAAGACTGCATGAAAATTGTGCAGGCCTGTAAAGAGACTGGCAAGAAATACATGATGATGGAAACGGTGGTCTATGCCCGGGAGTTTCTGTATGTAAAAGAGTTGTATGAAAAAGGTGAGCTGGGCAAGGTTCAGTTCCTGAAAGCCTCACACCAGCAGGATATGGATGGCTGGCCTGATTACTGGCCAGGACTACCACCGATGCATTATGCCACACATTGTGTTGGACCTGTTGCAGGTTTGCTTAAACTTGAAGCAGAATATGTTTCCTGTTTCGGCTCCGGAACCATCCGGGAAGAGCTGGCACAGATTCACAATTCTCCTTTTGCTGTGGAGTCTGCCCACATTAAATTCAAAAATTCCGATCTGAGTGCTTACGTATACCGTTCACTGTTTGATGTAGCACGACAGTATCGGGAGAGTTTCGAGGTGTACGGTTCTAAAAAATCATTCGAATGGGCCTTGATTGAGGATGAGGAACATGTGCTGCATACAGCCAAACTGCCGGAACATGAAATTCCAGCCAAAGTGAGGGTTCCTGATTACGCACATCTCCTGCCCGAGGGTATCCGTGATTTTACCACCAAAGGGGTTTATGATATTGCCCAAAATACACACCTAAGCTTCACGCAGGGGGCAGGTCATGGCGGGTCTCATCCCCATCTTGCCCATGAGTTTCTGATGGCATTGGTGGAAGGCCGAGATCCGTTTCCGAATGCGGCACAATCGGCCAACTGGACATCCGTTGGTATCCTGGCGCATGAATCAGCCATGGCAGGTGGTGAAATAAAGCGGTTACCAGACTTTTTCAGTTAGTTTGAAATTTCTAAATACGGATATGGGCGGGAACGCAGTTCCCGCCCGTAGCTTCCCCCTAAAACCAACCAACATGAGACTCCTGATTGCTTTCCTTCTGCTTACTTCACAGCTTTTTGCCCAGCAGGGCAGGCGCATTGAAGTACTTTTCCTCGGCGATAACGGACATCACCGTCCGATGGACCGCCTGCCTGCTCTTATGGCTGCTCTTGGTCCTAAAGGCATCAATTTCACCTATACCGATCAGCTTGCTGATCTTAATCCCACAACACTTTCAAAATATGATGCCCTGATGGTTTATGCCAACTGGGATGTGTTGCCGGCTGAAGCTGAAAAAGCGCTGCTGGATTTTGTGGCGTCGGGAAAAGGATTTCTGCCTTTGCACTGCGCCTCCTACTGTTTCCGCAACTCCAGTGAATATGTGAAACTGGTGGGCGGACAATTCTGGCGGCATACATTTGATTCCATCACCACACAAACCACGCAGCCAGGGCATCCTGTTATGCAGGGATTAAAGCCATTTACTGCTTACGATGAGACTTACCTGCATAGCCAGCTTCAAGCTGATAACAATGTACTGGCTGTGAGAAGCATCAAGGCCGATCAGCATAAGGATAAGCCGGGTGTTGAAACTGAACCCTATACCTGGACCCGCACGCACGGAAAGGGCAAGGTTTTTTATACTGCCTATGGTCATGACGACAGAACCTGGAGTCAGACTGGTTTTCAGAATCTGGTATATAATGGCATTCTGTGGAGTATCAATGATGAAGCACTTGCTGCTTTTAAACTACGTAATCCCCAAACGTTGACCTATAAACCTGCAAGACTGCCCAACTATGAAAAACGTCCGGGTGAACAACTGCAGCAAATGCCACTGTCTCCTGAAGAATCCATGAAACATATTCAGGTGCCTGTTGATTTCAACCTGGAACTATTTGCTGCTGAGCCAAATGTCATGCACCCTATCGCCATCAGCTGGGATGAGAAGGGACGGATGTATGTGCTCATCACGAAGGATTATCCCAATGAACGCAAGCCGGAAGGCGGCAGTGATTATATCCTGATTTGCGAGGATACCAACAACGATGGAAAGGCAGATAAGTTTACCCGTTTTGCAGACGGACTCAGTATACCTACAGGTATGACTTTTGCCAACGGCGGACTTGTTGTTTCCCAGGCTCCGCACATGCTTTTCCTCAAAGACACGGATGGAGACAACAAAGCCGATGTTAAAAAAATACTCTTTACTGGTTTCGGT
>CANHUF010000379.1 GCA_947463715.1 Sphingobacteriales bacterium | reverse complement strand
TTTGGTGTAGATAATTCAACAGCTACTCGTGATGTTCAGAGCCTGGGCAACCTTGTTCCACAGCGTGATGGCAGGCTTGAAACATACAATATCATCAACAAGAATACCCTTATCGAAAACTACCTGACCTATAACTTCAATGTCAGCGATCATAAGTTTTCTGCATTGGCAGGACATTCCTTTCAGGATATCTACCTGCAGGGAAGGGCTTGGAGCATCAATAAAATACCACTAACACCAGTTCAGCCCATATATAACCCCGGGATTGGACAGGAACTTACCCTGGCTAATAACAGGCCTTCAGGTTATGCTGTAGTTAATGAACTGCAGTCGTTCTTTTCACGTGTGAATTACTCTTACCAGGATAAATACCTCGCAACAGTCAATTTCCGTATGGATGGTTCCAGCAAGTTTGGTGCCAATAACAAATATGGTTATTTCCCTTCATTCTCTTTGGGTTGGAGAATCAGTGAAGAAGACTTCATGCAAAATTCACCATTCAGCAACCTGAAGTTACGTGCAGGATGGGGACAGACAGGTAATCAGGAGATTCCATCGAAGATTACCCAGGCCCTGTACACTTCCACAGTATCTGCTGCTTCAAGTTATCCGCTGGATCCATCGTCTACTTTCCCAGCCGGTATTGTTTATTCCCGCCTTGCCAATCCGGATATTCAGTGGGAAGTTTCTACGCAAACCAATGTTGGTCTTGATTTCGGACTGCTGAAAGGAAAACTGAATGGTTCGGTAGATTATTTCATTAAAAATTCCAACAATATCCTCCTTGAAGTCATTCCAGCTGATCCGATTCAACCTGCTGGTACCTTCTGGACGAACGTGGAAGACATGACCATCACCAATAGCGGTATTGAATTTGAGTTGGAGTACAGGGGGAATATCAATAAAGACATGAAGTTTTCGGTTTCTGCCAATGCAGCATTCCTGAAAAACATCGTGGAGAATTCACCGTATTCAGTTATCCAGTCTGGTTCAGCTTCCGGAGCGGGACTCACCTCCGCCACCATCAATGGTTATATCAATGGTCAGCCGATTGGTACTTTCTTCCTGCGGGAATGGACAGGTTTTGATGCTCAGGGATTGAGTACTTACAGAGATATTGATGGCGATGGTATCAGTGGTGATAAGGACAGGCAGGCGATGGGAACAGCGTTACCTAAAGTTATTTATGCTTTCTCAGGTAACCTGGCCTACCGTAATTTTGACATGGTTGCCAATTTCAATGGCGTTTCCGGAAACAAGATCTACGACAATACCGCCAATGCCAGCTTCTATAAAAACAGGTTGTCTAAAAGTGTGAATACCACAGCTGAAGCAGTTAGAGATCCCAAGGAATCTATCAGCAACTCAGCGCCGGTAAGTTCAAGGTTCCTCAAAGATGGTGCTTACCTTCGCCTGAATAACCTGGCACTCGGATATAGCTTTGATACCCGTAACTCGGCACTTGGGAAGGCAGTCAGCAGCCTGAGGCTTTCTGTAACCGGACAAAACCTTTTTGTAATCACCAAGTATGACGGGTATGATCCGGAGGTGAATGCAGATCGTACTATTAATGGTGTCTCTTCTTATGGTATCGACCTTTTAAGCTACCCTAAAGCAAGGAGTATCGTATTCGGACTTAACGTAACTTTCTAAATCAAGCAGCATGAAAAATAAAATTTCGATTGTACTCGTATTGGTGGGCTTCGTTTCCCTGCTGGGAAGCTGCTCCAAACTCAATGAGACTATTCTCGACGAATCGTCTGTAACTGGTCTCACTGAAAAGCAAATAGCAGATGGTACTATTGCTCCGGTTTATGCCAACCTCCCCAATATTTTCATCCATACCGGTTTATTTGCTCTGCAGGAAATTTCCTCTGATGAGGCTATTCTTCCTTACCGTGGTGGAACAGACTGGGGTGATAATGGTATTTACCAGGATTTGAAACGCCATGCCACAACCAGCAGCAATGCTAACGTGCGCAATACCTGGAATCCAATGACTCAAAGTCTCTCCAGGGCTGTTTCAGCGATAAGTTCACTTCAATCCAGCAAAGATCCCAATGCGGCGAAATACATTGCAGAAGCAAAAGGTATGTATGGCTTCTACAACCTGCTGTTTTTAGATCTTTGGGGTATCATCTTTGTAAAAGAGGATCCGGGAGCTGCCTCAAAAATCGTCAGAGGTGATGAAGCAGTTGAATACCTGAAAAAGATATTTCTGGAAGTTGAGCCGCTGTTGGATAACACTACTGGTCCGGGCCGACTGACCAAGGCAGGTGTGTGGGGTTTGCTTGCCAAACTGCATCTGAATGCTGCTGTTTACCGAGACAGGTATGCGGCCAGTTTCACTTTCAAGCCAGAGGATATGGATAAGGTTATTGAATACAGCAATAAAATAATTGCCAGTAACCAATACGCCCTTTCTCCCGACTACTGGGCTATCTTCAATGATGACAACAACACCAACAAGGAGATGATTTTTGCTATTGACCAGCGTGCAGAACTCAACGGACATAACAGGTTGGCCTATTTCTCGCTGTCAGGCGACCAGTTTCCTTTGCCAGCTTATACAGGTGCCAATGGTACTGATGGTCCCGGTCTTGGTCCTGACTATTACAGAACCTGGGTTGATGCTTATGCGCCTCTCGATCCGGCTGATGCCGATCCCCGTTTTTACAAAAAGAATGTTGTAGTTGATCCTGTTACACAGCAAGCCTGCTATGATGCAGCTTCTTACAGGGTAGACAGGGGCATCCTGCGTGGGCAACAATACGGACTCATCCGCACTGCTGGTGTGTTTGAGAAATGTCCGGATGGTAAATTCAAAGTTGGAAAGTTGTTCAACAACACCCGCAACAGGCCTACAACTCCGGTTATTCATACTGAGCAAATCAATTTCTCTACTGCCGGAAGCGATTACAGCACCGGATACCGTGTGTTGAAATATGAGTTCAGCCAGAAATCTGTCAGTGGCCGTAACTTTGGTCAGGCCGACATTCCGGTTGTTCGTTTGGGTGATGTTTACCTGATGCGTGCAGAAGCCAAGATGCGCAAAGGCGATGCTGCCGGTGCACTTACTGACGTCAATACACTCAGAACAACTCGGGTTTCAGGTGGATTGAAAGCCAGCGCACTGCCTTCAGTAACGTTGGACCTCATTTACCGTGAGCGTGGTTTTGAGTTGTATTGGGAGATGCAGCGCAGAACAGATATGATACGTTTCGGCAAGTTTGAAGGAACCTGGACTGAAAAGACCAGCAGCGACAGGAACAAGCGTGTATTTCCGCTGCCACAAACTGCCATTGACGGAGCCTCTAATCTGCCAGGCTACCTGAAGCAGAATCCGGGATATTAATATCCATCATCCATGATAAAAAAGAAGGCTGTCCATTTCGGGCAGCCTTTCTTATT
>CANHUF010000378.1 GCA_947463715.1 Sphingobacteriales bacterium | reverse complement strand
CTGCCAGTTCTACTTCCCAGTCGGTTTTTTCTGATCCCTTTGGGATGATTACCGAATCATTAGGACCACATAAAGCGGTGGTACTTTTAAAAAATAAAACAGGTTCGGCTGGTGCTGCCATTTCGCTTTCCTGTGCATGTTTGGCATAGTTTAATCCAACACAGATAATTTTGGATGGTCTTTCCACACAAGACAGGAAATGCAAAGGGGTATTAATGTCGGGGCATGAATTCTGGTTATCCTTCAGCCAATCTCTTAACTGATTTAGTCCGTCTGCGGCCAGAAAATTTTCTGAAAGGGACATGCCGGATGCTGAAATATCAAGATGCTGTCCCTGATCTGTTGCCAATCCCAGTTTTACCTTTCCTTCCTGCTCAAATCTGAATAGTTTCATGTATTTGTGTTTTCAATTGTTTAATCTGGTAAATCCGCCATCGATGGGATAATCGCATCCCGTGATAAAAGACGCTTGTCTGCTGCAAAGGTAAAATGCCAGTGATGCTACTTCATCTGGTTGCCCCATGCGGCCAATAGGCTGACTGGCTGCAAGTTTTTTGAAGATTTCTTCCTGCTGACCAGGGTAGTTTTTGTTGACAAAGCCATCCACAAACGGAGTATGCACCCTTGCCGGGGATATGCAGTTGCATCTGATTCCTTTTTTTATATAGTCTCGTGCTACGCTGAGTGTCATGGATAAAGTAGCACCCTTACTCATGCTGTAGGCAAAACGGTCTGCGATGCCTAAAGTGGCCGCAATGGATGCCATATTAATAATGAGTCCCTCTCCCTGTTCCTCCATATAAGGAATGCATGCCTGCATGCAATTGTAAGCACCCCTTACATTTACATTGAAGACTTTCATGAAATCTTCTTCAGCTGTATTTACAACATTTCCAACGTGGGCGATGCCCGCATTGTTAATAAGAATACCAATTCCCCTTTGAATGGCAATAAGTGAAACGGCTTGCTTTACGTCTTGCTGGCTGGTAATGTCAACTGCATGAAAGTGCACCCTCTCAGAGTCCAACTTCTGTTCCTCCATCCATTGCTTATCTGGCTTTTGTAAATCCAGTACATCAATGACTGCCCCATGCTGTTGAAAGAGTTGTACGATGGCTAATCCAATACCACTGGCACCTCCGGTAACCATCACATGGGGAAGAAGCAATTCAAAAGGTGTTGCTGGCATAATTTAATCAGGTTGATTTAAGATGACAATTTAAGATAAACGAAATGATTTAGGATGATAAAAAAATATTTTTGACTAATTTTCCTTCATGAAACGTATACACCTGTTTTTCGTTCTGTTGCTATCTTCTGTTCAAATTGGTTATGCGCAGTTACCACCTGCCCCTTTCGGTGCTTTGCCTTCGGAAAGGCAATTGAAATGGCATGAGACAGAGGTATATGGACTGGTACACTTTACACCAACTACGTTTGAAAACAAAGAATGGGGATATGGTGATGCTGATCCCAAGATTTTTAATCCGGTTGTGTTCGACGCGGATAAGATAGTTGCTGCATTCAAGGCAGGCGGATTGAAAGGGATGGTGTTAGTGGCTAAACACCATGATGGCTTTGCCCTCTGGCCTACAAAAACCACTTCATATAATATTAGTCAGTCTCCATTCAGGAATGGGAAAGGGGATATGGTCAGGGAGATGGAGCAGGCATGCAGAAAGGCTGGATTGAAATTTGGGGTGTATTGTTCGCCGTGGGACAGGAACAATCCTGATTACGGAACTTTTGAATATGTAAAAGCTTACCGCGAACAGTTGAGGGAGTTGTATACCCAGTATGGAGAATTATTTATGTCCTGGCACGATGGTGCCAATGGTGGAGACGGATACTATGGCGGAGCAAGAACTGCGAGAAAAATAAACAGGGATACTTATTATGGCTGGGATACCACCTGGGCAATTACCCGCAGCCTTCAGCCGATGGCCAACCTTTTCAGTGATATTGGTTGGGATGTAAGATGGGTAGGTAATGAAAATGGTTTTGCCGGGGAAACATCTTGGGCTACTTTTACACCGCTACCTGCTAAAGGGGAGAGTATCGCTTTTCCGGGTAACCTCGACCATACCCAGAATCCGTTTGGAACCAGAGGGGGTAAAAACTGGGTACCTGCAGAATGTGATGTGCCCCTTCGTCCGGGTTGGTTCTGGCATCCTGAGCAAAAAGGGAAAACCAAAACACCTGAACAATTGTTTCAGCTCTACCTGAAGAGTGTAGGTAGGGGAGCAGCATTGGACCTGGGTATTGCTCCGGATACACGTGGATTGATAGATGAGGAAGATGTTAAAGCCCTTGAAGGCTTTGGCAGATTGGTGAACCAGAGTTTCTCCATTAATCTTTTGAAAACAGCATTGATAAGCTCTAAGGATACACGGGGTAAGGATTTTCCTATCAAAAATCTTACTGATGAGAATTTGCAGTCCTACTGGGCTTCAAAAGATGATGAACTTTCACCAGTTATTGAAGCAAAGTGGAAAGTTCCGCAGACTTTTGACCTGATAAGAATAAGAGAGTATATACCACTCGGACAAAGACTGGATAAAGTTGAAGTAGAAATATTATCTGGAAATCAATGGGTTAAAGTAGGTGAAGCAACATCTGTTGGGGCTTGTAGGATTATTCAATTGTCCAATCCGGTTGAAACTACTTCCCTCAGAATTAAATTTCAATCCCCTGTTGCCGTTACCCTTTCAGATTTGGGAATTTATAAAAAAAGCCAATGGTAATTGACCAAGTTGCTTTTTCAATTCAATCAAAAATGTATGAGAAATAATTGTTAATCAATCGTTTCTTATACATTATGGTTTTTAAAATTATTTTTTTTCCAAAATAATTGTGTTAAATCAATATTTGTGTACTTTTAACACGAAAACGATTGCAATTTTACGGAAACCTATTTCCTTTTTTTTATGCCATTAACAGTTTGCGTAAAATATACACTTTCTAATTCTTCATCAATCAAACTACACTATGCTTGTTAAAATCAAACAGCCGGTGAGCAGGTACATCATGATGTTCCTGTTACAGTTTGCCGTAATCCTTTCGGCAACAGCACAGAACAGGACTGTGACTGGTACAATTAGCGATTCAAATGCCGGTACCCCGCTAAATGGAGCAACCATTTCGGCATTGGGTACCTCTAAATCTGTTTTATCAGACGCTTCCGGAAAATTCACCATTGATGTGCCCTCAGGCGTTAATGCCCTATCCGTTTCATTCTCAGGATATGCCTCAAGAGAAGTTGCTATCTCTGGTTCTGTATTAAACATCAGGCTTGAGGTGTCTTCAGCTACACTATCAGATGTTGTTGTAATAGGCTATGGTACCACCCGTAAAAAAGACCTTACAGGTAGTGTTGCTACCATTGGTTCAAAGGATTTCGTAAAGGGTGCACTGACTACACCT
>CANHUF010000377.1 GCA_947463715.1 Sphingobacteriales bacterium | reverse complement strand
ATGACGGACCAGTTACAATCATTATTGATACAAAAAACAAGGAGTAATGGAGCTGAAAGAAGCACAGGATCAAGTAGATCAGTGGATCAGGACAATTGGAGTGCGCTATTTTAGCGAGCTGACCAACATGGCCATTCTGACAGAAGAGGTGGGAGAGCTTGCCCGGATTATGGCCAGGAAATATGGCGACCAATCATTTAAAAAAAATGAATCAGCAGACCAGCTCGCTGATGAAATGGCCGATGTGCTCTGGGTTTTGATTTGTCTGGCCAATCAGACAGGTGTAGACCTTACTGAGGCATTTAAGAAGAATATGGAAAAGAAAACAGTACGGGATGCTGACCGTCACAGGCAAAACGAAAAACTCGCTGAAGACTAAATATGCTGCTTTTGCCAGATTTGTATAGCGGGTTAAAATGTGAATGCGCTGTACACTAATCAGTAATCACTATTTACTATTTCTTTTATCTTTGCGGCATTATGATCATTAATGACCAGCAAAAGTTTCAGAACATCATCTCCCATGCTAAGGAATATGGATTTGTTTTTCAATCCAGTGAAATTTACGACGGCCTCAGTGCCGTGTATGATTACGGTCCGTGGGGTAGTGAGTTGAAAAAAAACATCCGTGAATCATGGTGGAATGAAATGACAAGGATGCACGATAATATCGTAGGTATTGACGCAGCTATTTTCATGCACCCTACTACCTGGAAGGCTTCCGGTCATGTGGATAATTTCAGTGATCCGATGATCGACAATAAGGATTCCAAAAAGCGATACCGGGTAGATCACCTCATCGAAGGTGTTGCTGATAACCTGAATAAAGAAGGGAAAACAGCAGAGGCAGAACAACTTATTGCTTCGATGGACGCACTACTCGCAGCCAATGATTTTGCCGGATTGAAGCAACTCATTGAGGATAATAAAATGAAATGTGGGGTGAGTGGAACCTGTAACTGGACAGACGTCAGGCAGTTTAACCTTATGTTTTCCACTCAGCTGGGTTCAGTGGCAGAAGATGCCAGCGAAATTTACCTGAGGCCTGAAACAGCACAAGGCATATTTGTTAATTTTCTGAACGTGCAGAAAACCGCCAGGATGAAAATCCCTTTTGGTATTGCACAGGTTGGTAAGGCTTTTCGCAATGAAATTGTTGCTCGTCAGTTTATATTCCGCATGCGTGAATTTGAGCAGATGGAAATGCAGTTTTTCATCAGGCCTGGCACACAAAAAGAATGGTATGCCTACTGGAAGGAAGAGCGGATGAAATGGCATACTTCTTTGGGAATGCCTGCGGAAAATTACCGTTACCACGACCATGTAAAGCTTGCACATTATGCTGATGCTGCTGTTGACATCGAATATGCATTCCCAATAGGCTGGAAAGAGGTGGAGGGTATACACAGCCGAACAGATTTTGATCTTAAGAGTCACCAGCAGTTCAGTGGTAAAAAATTACAGTATTTCGATCCTGAGATCAACCAGAATTATATTCCTTATGTCATTGAAACTTCAATAGGACTGGATCGTATGTTCTTGTTGACTCTTTGTCATGCTTATCAGGAAGAGCATTGGACCAAGGAAGACGGAAAAGAAGACAGCAGGGTTGTACTTAAAATACCAGCTAAAATTGCTCCAATTAAACTTGCTATTTTGCCGCTGTTGAAGAAAGAGGGACTGCCTGAGATTGCCCGTGAAATCATGGCTACCTGCAGGAATGAGTTCTACTGCTTTTATGAAGAAAAGGATACCATTGGCAAGCGTTACAGGAGGATGGATGCGCTGGGCACTCCTTTCTGTATTACTGTTGATCATCAGACTAAAGAAGATAATACTGTAACCATTCGTTACCGAGATACGATGACGCAGGAAAGGATTCCGATTGAAGGTCTGGTTGCGTTCATCAAAAGTAAAATGTAATAGATTTTTGTATTCGAAGCATAAAAAAAGACCGGCATGCCGGTCTTTTTTTATGAGAGTTATGTTTGTTATTGTTTTATGATTTTGTTTGTGGATTGGTATTTTCGGTCTCCACTTGTAATGGTGACAATGTATGTGCCTGCAGGTAGGTTGCCCATTTCCACAGCGCCGTTCTGATAACCTGTTTCCTTTCTGTAAACCACAGCTCCGGAGGTGCTCGTTACCTGAATGCCCAGCTTTTTAACTGTATACATGTTTCCAATTTGGTAATTAACCCTGTCTCGGGTGAGTGTTGGGTAAACCCTGCTGATGAAATCTGAATTGTTGCGTATGGGATTGGTTATGGCAGTGGTGATTGTAATTGCGCTGCCAAGGGAGGCCGCGAACATGCCGTTTCCATGTGTTCCCACCACCAGGGTGTTATCTGTATACCTGTGTGCAAGCGAGTTGATTACGGCATTGTTGAGCATTTCTGCAGGAGTGCCTGCTGCCCCTGTTTCTCTTGCCCAGACAGTACTTGATCCATTGATTGATGTTGTGCTGTATAATCCGATTGATGTACCTACATAATATTCAATACCGGTAGTTTTGGCGATGATTTCACAGGCACGAACTGAAGGAAGGGTGAGGTTTCCTTCAATGATCTGCCAGGTAGGCTGAGCGGCAGTAGCGTTGCCCGTCCAGAAAATACTGTTCACACTGTAGTTTGAAACTACAGCTATGACGGTATCCTGATTTCTGGGGTTAACAGCAATATCCCTTACTACTGAGCTAGAGGACATACCAACTGGGGTAATATCAACTGGCTGGTTATTGGTAAGACCCTGTTGTGGGTCTCTCAACCTGTAAATTTTACCCTGAGAAGTACCTATGAACAGGTGGTTATTGCCGGAATATGGTCCACGGGTTGTTTCAAGGGAAAATATACTTCCGTTTACTGCAGGTGCCACGCCATCCATGTATGTCCAGTTGGTAGAAGTTACATTGGTAGCATCACCAGTGCGGTAGAGGCTATCCATCGTAGCATAGTATAAGTAATCTGTATTGTCAGGGTCCAGGTGGAAATAGGTTACGAATTCTCCTTCTCCAGTGTTGTTGGGCTTGATTTTAGTAAACGGACTTCCACTTCCGCTTAAACCGAACAGGTTCATGCGATAGAATTGTCCGTTTTGTGCCGCACAAAAAAGGTGCTGGTTGCCTGCTGTATTCTTTTTAGTCATACCAACGGCACAACCATCACCACCCAGTAGGATATAATGGTCATTGCTGTCCGGTGTTTGTCCGATTATTCCTGTACGATCCCGGAAAGTAGTTGAATTGTCCTGTGCTCCTCCAAAGAAATTCCTTGAACCTGTGGTGGGGTCGATGCCCACATGGTAATACTGGAGTGTTTGATACTGAGAATTGTATGTCCGATTTGCGTTGGCATCATGGAAACCCCAAACGACGGGTGATGCTGAAACATTTTCTATGAGTCCCATCCCACCATCTGACCCTACCAAAAGTCTGTT
>CANHUF010000376.1 GCA_947463715.1 Sphingobacteriales bacterium | reverse complement strand
GAAACAAAAGCAGAAATCAATACGGCTCCGGCCACAACAATCCCAAATTCTCTGAAGAGTCTACCAACAAAACCTTCCAGGAAAATAATAGGCAGGAAGACAATTGCGAGTGTCAGTGAAGTAGAAATGACTGCAAAGAAAATCTCTTTCGATCCTTCTCTTGCGGCAGTCCATTTATCCATGCCCTGCTCTATCTTCTTGTATATGTTTTCTGTTACTACAATTCCATCGTCAACAACAAGTCCTGTTGCAAGTACGAGTGATAAGAGGGTAAGTACATTAATTGAAAAGCCTGCAATGTACATGATAAAGAATGCGCCTACCAACGCAACAGGGATATCAATAAGTGGCCTGAATGCGATAGACCATTCTCTGAAAAATAAATAAATAATGATTACAACCAGAAGTATGGCGATGACAAGTGTTTCCTTTACTTCAGTGATGGCTTTTCTTACAAACAAAGACCTGTCATATCCAATTTCAAGGATAATATCGGCTGGTAAGTCTTTTTTGATTACTTCCAACCTTTTATAAATTTCATCTGCAATGGCAACCTGATTTGAACCTGGCTGTGCAACAACACCTAAATTAACTGATCTGACATTGTTTTTGCGTGTAGCAGATTCCTCATTTTCCGGACCAATTATGGCATACCCAATATCTTTTAAACGAATGATTTTTCCTTCGGTTTGCCTGATAATCAGGTTATTAAAATCCTCTTCAGATGTAAGTTTTCCATAAGCCTTTACAGTAAGCTCTGTTACATCACCACGTACTTTTCCACCTGGTAATTCAATATTTTCCCTGTCAAGGGCAGTTTTTACATCCTGTATTGTTAATTTGTAAGCAGAAAGTTTGATGGGATCAAACCAGATTCTCATCGCAGGTCTTTGTCCGAATACATTTACTCCTGAAACCCCTGAAATTGTTTGAAGTCTTTCCTGTACAATGTTCTCTGCCAGATCAGAAAGTTCAAGTAGAGATCGCTTATTGCTTTGCATCTGCATGAAAACAATAGGGTCAGAATCTGAATCCTGTTTAGCCACCGTTGGAGGGGCGTCAATATCCTGGGGTAATCTTCCTGATACCTGCGACACTTTTTCACGCACATCGTTTGCCGCACGTTCAAGATCCACACTGAGCTCAAATTCTACTGTAATATTACTGCTGCCCTGAGAACTGGAAGATGTTATGTTTTTTACACCCTCTACACCATTAACTGCTTTTTCAAGTGGTTCAGTAATTTGTTGTTCAATGATTTCAGCATTGGCACCAACATAACTGGTTCTCACATTCACAACAGGCGGATCAATAGCCGGATATTCACGAATGCCCAGAAATGAGTAGCCAATAGCACCAAATATAATAATGACAATGCTGCAAACAACTGCAAATACTGGTCTTTTTATACTGAGTTCTGATAAATTCATTTTAAAATTTTAAAAGCGAACTATTGTACTTTTGAAAGTTTCAATTTTGAATCTTTTCTCACGAAAAGCAGTCCAGTTGTAACTATGGTATCACCAGGCTGAAGCCCGCTTGTGATTTGAATATTTTCCGAAGCCCTGAGCCCAGTTGTGACATTCACAAATTCAGGTTTTCCACTCCTGTAAACAATTACCTGCTTGGTTCTGGCTGTAGGTATGATGCATTGGGTTGGAATGATAATTGCATCAGCCTTTTTGGATAACGTGAGTTCAACTTTCGCAAATGTTCCGGGAACTAGTGTATTTGATCCGTCATTAACGGTTGCAAGTATTTTTAAGTTACGGGTATCAGCTTCAATAACACTTTCAGCAGCCAGAATTGTAGCATTGAAAACGCCTTCTTTACCTTCTATGGTAAACGCGATGGGCATCCCTGCTTTTATTTCACTGCTGTATTTTTCAGGCACACTAAAACTTATTTTTTTCTTGTTTACCTGACTTATGGTAGAAATTATATTAGCAGGAGTTAAGTAGGCACCCGGACTTACATTCCTGAGACCCATTCTTCCGCTATAAGGCGCTCTGATTTCTGTTTTACTGATAGAGACCTTAATCAGTTCTATATCTGCCTTAATATTGTTCACCTGAAGCAGGCTCAGGTCATAATCCTGCTGACTTATACCACTTATTTTTAAAAGTTCCCTCTCACGTTCTTCAGTTTTTTCTGCAATTTTAAGCTGGACTTCTAATTTTTTCAATTGTGCCTGAAGTTCACCATCAAATAGTTTTACCAATAAAGCGTTTTCGACCACTGGTGCCCCTTCTATAAAGTTAATTTTTGTCATTCTTCCTGAAATCTCAGAACGTATTTCAGTTAATTCGAAAGGGAGTATATTTCCAGCTACTTCAATACCTTCAGCCAATGCTGATGGGTTGATAATCATGGCTTCTACAGAAAGTGCACCCGACTTTGATGCATCAGTAGTCGTTTTTACTTCTTTTTTCTCTTTGCAGGCGAAAAAAAATAAAATGAGCAGGGGTGCAAAACAAATCTTTTTCATTTAATGTTTATGGGTTGAAATACTATTTGAAAAGTAAATAATTGGATGATTTTATTGCCAAATACTTTTGATTAGGTAACAATATTTACCAAATTTATTGCTTTAATTTTAAACTTAAAGTTTTTTGATAATCTCCAATATTCCTGAATATTTTGCCTCAAATCCATTCTCTTTTTCACTTTTTGCCAGCTCTGTGAGCCATCTTTTTATGAATAAAACTCTATTGTCCTGATCAATAAGGATGTTTTTTTCCTGTGGATTTATTTTGCTGATATAACTGTTTATATCTTTATGGCTGTATACCTGACCGGATAGGGGGTCTATAAAAAAGATTATTTCTGGGTTATTACTTTCAGTAATTGCTGTTGTAAAATCAATATAAGCTAAAAGGTTTTGTTTGGGCACTGAAACTGGCTCAATCGGAATACCCAGCATTTCACCCAAAATTATGTATAGAACAGAAATGGGGTAAGTATTGGAAGATTTGAGTCTGAGCAGTTTACCGAGGTCAAAATCATTAATTTTCTGGTAATTTAATTCTTCCGTGTTGAATTTGAAGTGAGCAAACAATACTTTATTGAAAATATTGACTTCCTCAAGTGGAGTTAGATAATTGTTTAATTCTAACCAGATACTTTTCCTGATTCTTTCAATTTCAAATAAAAAATCAGCTTTTTGGGGATTTGGACAAATATACTCGTGTATATGAAAAGCTATCTCCATATAGGATTTTTCATCCGATTTCAGCCATATGTCTATGGAATTTGTAAGTTTTTTTAGTAGAATTGCTGCAATTATTTCATTGATTCTCTCAGTTTGAAGAGGAGTATCCTCCAATTCTTTTATATCCTCAAGAGCTGGAATAATGCTATTTCCAATTTCAATTATGCGGGATTTTACTGTCTGATAAACACTTTCATCCGGATCTTCAATCAGGTTCAGTAATGCTG
>CANHUF010000375.1 GCA_947463715.1 Sphingobacteriales bacterium | reverse complement strand
TGAAAAAAACACTTAATTTTGACCAATTCATTTCTTATGACGATTCTCGTCCAACAAGTCCTCATTAAAGATTTAAACTCCCCGCATAACAATACTATTCGGGATATCCTGATCCATAACGGTAAAATCCAGCAAATTGCTGAAAATATTTCCGCAGTAGTTGATAAAACCATTGAAGCTGGTAACTTATCAGTTTCTCCAGGATGGGTGGATATTTTTGTTTCCGGATCAGATCCCGGATTTGAATTCAGAGACGATCTGGATTCCCTATCTGCTGCTGCTGCAAAAGGTGGTTTCATCCATGTCTTCCTGACTCCCAATACCCAACCGGTTACCCAAAACAAAACTGGTGTTGAATACATTTCCAGGCACCACGCTTCCGCCCCGGTTAAACTGCACCCCATTGGTGCCATTTCCAAAAATACCGAAGGAAAAGAACTGACTGAAATTTACGATATGCACCAAAGCGGGGCTATCGCTTTTAGTGATGGCAATAAGCCTGTTCAGTCTGCAGGACTGCTTATCAAAGCGCTGCAATATGTTACTGCCTTCAAAGGTACCATCATTCAGGTGCCGGATGATAAGTCTATTGCACCGCACGGACTCATGAATGAAAGTGTTGTTTCCACCCAGGTGGGATTACCTGGTAAGCCTGCTCTGGCAGAGGAAATTATGGTTGCACGCGATATTGCCCTGGCAAAATATACGGGTGCACACCTTCACCTCACTGGAATATCATTGGCTTCATCTGTAAGCATGATCAACAAGGCCAAAGTAGAGGGCATTCCGGTAACTGCATCCACAACCACGCATCACCTGACCTTTACAGAACAAGATCTCCTGCGTGGCTACAATACCAACCTTAAAGTCAATCCCCCACTCCGCTCTGAAGCCGACAGACAGGCGCTGTTAGCAGCTGTTAAAGATGGTACTATCGATATTGTTACCACGCACCATACCCCTCAACATACTGACGCCAAAATCTGCGAATTCGAATATGCAGGTTATGGGATGCTCGGACTGGAAGCGGCTTTCGGAGTGCTTCAAAATGCGGGTCTGTCTGTTGACGAAATCCTGCAGGTCATTTGTTACAATCCCAGGAAAATATTTAACCTGAATGGATCAATCAATGAAGGTGAATCAGCAGACCTGACCTTCTTCAAGCCTGATGAGACTGTGAACTTCACGGCAGACAACCTCGGCTCTAAATCAAAAAATTGTCCCTATATTCACACAACCCTGAAAGGGAAGGTAATCGGACAAACATACCTTAACCAATCAAACTTGTAAAATGGAACCTAAAAAAGTCACACATCTGATGACCGGGGGAATCCTGGCTGGTGTTCTTATCTTATACTCTGTAATCCTGATCGTTACCGATCAGCTGGCTAACCAGTCGCTTGCCTGGATAAGCTATGTGTTCATGATCGGACTCCTCATTTATTTTATCAGGGAATTTGGCAAGGCAAATGAGAACAGTAAAACTTTTGGTGAGCTTTTTTCCTTTGGTTTCAAAGCCAGTGCATTTGCCACCATCATCTTGCTGGCTTTCCAGGTGGTTTTCAACTTGCTTTTTCCTGAAACACAGGACCGTATCATGGAAATCTCAAGGGAGAAAATGGCAGAAGATCCCCGCGTTACTGAAGAGCAGATTGATATGGCTATGTCTTTCACCAAGAAATTTTACCTGGTATTTCTTATTGCAGGTACCATATTCTCCACACTCATTTTTGGTGCCATCGGATCACTGATAGGTGCAGCCGTAACCAAAAAGAATCCTTCGTCACCATTCCAAAATCAATAAATGAATATATCGGTCATCATTCCCCTCAAAGATGAAGCAGAATCACTTCCCGAACTGACCTCCTGGATTAAAAGGGTGATGGAATCCAATGCCTACACCTTTGAAGTGATTCTCGTTGATGATGGCAGCAGAGACAATTCCTGGAAGGTGATTACAGAAATTCATGAACAGGACTCCAGGTTCAAAGGAATAAAATTCCGCAGGAACTACGGTAAATCCGCTGCACTCAATGTGGCATTCCAGGATGCACAGGGTGATGTGGTCATTACCATGGATGCTGACCTTCAGGACAGTCCGGATGAAATCCCCTCCCTTTACCGAAAGGTAATGCATGAAGGGTATGACCTGGTGAGTGGCTGGAAGAAAAAACGTTTCGATAACGTTCTCACCAAGAACCTGCCTTCCAAGTTCTACAATGCCGTTACCCGTAAAATGTCTGGTATCCAATTGAATGATTTCAACTGCGGACTCAAAGCTTATAAGCTGGAGGTGATCAAGAATATAGAAGTTTACGGTGAAATGCATCGCTATATTCCCGTTTTGGCAAAATGGGCAGGTTTCGGCAAGATTGGTGAAAAAGAGGTAGAACACAGGGCAAGAAAATACGGTTCTTCTAAATTTGGATGGGAGCGATTCGTCAATGGTTTCCTGGATCTGACAACCATCATGTTCATCGGTAAATTCGGGAAGAAACCCATGCAGTTTTTCGGACTGCTTGGAACCTTTTCTTTTATGATTGGTTTTGCAATCAGCTTGTATTTACTAATCTCCAAAATTGTAGATCTGGAATTTCCCATCACAAACAGGCCAGCCTTTTATGTAGCGCTGACCATTATGGTGATTGGTACGCAACTGTTTCTTGCAGGTTTTGTGGGAGAAATGATTTCCCGGAACTCGCCAGACAGAAACCACTACAATATCGACTCCAGGAAAGGCTTCTAACATAAATGTCTGATGCCAACACCTCAGCACATCGTTTTTATTGGTCCAGCTCACCCCTATCGCGGTGGTATTGCTTCCTTTACTGAGCGTCTTGCTACTGCGTTTCAGTCGGATGGGTACCCATGTACACTTGTTACCTTCACCCTACAATACCCTGGATTTCTATTTCCCGGAAAAACCCAGTTTGCAGATAAGCCTGCACCTGTGGGATTAAAAATTTACCGGTGGATTAATTCCGTTAATCCTTTCAACTGGATTAAATCAGGATTATCTGTCAGAAATCTGAACCCCGATCTTATCATAGTAAGGTACTGGATGCCTTTCTTTGCTCCTGCATTTGGAACTATACTCAGAATTGCCAGGTTTAAGAGAAATACCAGAATCATCTGTATTGCGGATAACATCATTCCCCACGAAAAAAGACCCGGAGACAGACAGCTGACAGGTTATTTCAATGGTGTAGTTGATGCTTATGTGGTGATGAGTGAACAGGTCAGGGAAGATCTGAAGAAACTGGAAATCACCAAACAACATGTATTCCACCCCCATCCGCTCTTTGACCATTTTGGTAATCAGGTTAGCACCTCACTTGCCAGAGAAAAATTGAAACTGGATCAATCACGCGGCATACTTTTATTCTTTGGGTTCATCCGGCATTACAAAGGGCTTGATTTGTTGCTTGAAGCCATGACAGATC
>CANHUF010000374.1 GCA_947463715.1 Sphingobacteriales bacterium | reverse complement strand
CTGATACCCAGTTGAAAGCCTTTGACTTTTGCGGTTTCAAATTTGATGCCACCACCCAGGGCATTGGCGTAGTAGTCGCTCAGGTCATTGGTATTATCTGTTGCCATGAAGAAATACCGGATGTGACCGTGCATGGTTCCGTTTTTGAAGGCATGCAGTAGCGAAGTGGTGTCGTTTTTTTGTTTATTTTTTTCCTGCCAGATGGATGGTTTTTCACCCAGTTCCTGGTGCTGCGCAAAAAGATTCCCTACTGCCAGCCAAAGGGTGATGGCCAGCAGCGGGATTTTTGTTTGTTTTCTCATCATTTGATTTCTTCGAAGTGGAAGATATTTAACTTTTTTTACTCCCCTCCTGGCCAGGAGGGGAGGCACGAATGAGTCTGCACCGAAGGTGCAGGCGAGTGAGCTTGCCTGCCGTAGGCAGGTGACGGGGTGGTGGAATTAAAAGCGATTTTCCACCACCCCGTCTTCAGACACTCGCAATGCTCGGTCTGAATCCACCCCTCCTACCTACGGTAGGTAAACCTGCCAGACTTGCCAGCCGTAGGCTGGAGGGGATTTTTAAAACTTTTTGAACAACTTTTATGAGAATTTAGCCTAATCTTCAGATTTTGTTGTTGAGCACATTCCAGGCTCCTCCGTTATAGCATTCAATGCCGGCGCCGGTGAGCATGGATTCAGCCATTCCGCTTCTGTTACCACTGCGGCAGCAGGTAATGACAACTTTGTTTTTCTTTTTCAGGTCTTCAATTTTATTCCGGATGCCATCCAGCGGCATATTTACAGAACCTTTGATATGTCCGCTGTTGAATTCGCCCGGGGTGCGAACGTCAACGATTAAAGCGCCGTTTTTAACGAGATCAGCGAAGTCAACTGCAGGACCAGCGCTGAAGAGATTTTTAAACATGTTCATCATGGTAATATGATTTATTGGTGATTAGTTGACTGTTGGATTGCCTTGAGCGATCCATTCGTTCATGCTTGGAGAGTAGTTCAGGATATTGGTGTAGCCTGCATTTTCGAGCAGGGAGTAGCCGATGGTAGCACGGTCGCCGCCCTGACAGAGTACGATAACCTGTTTTTCTTTGCTTACTTTGTCGAGGTTTTTAGGAAGTGTACCCACAAAAACATGGTCAGCACCCGCGATATGTCCGCTCTTGTATTCTGTGGCACCTCTCAGGTCTACAATCTGAACATCAGCATTGTTAAGTTTGGATTTCAGGGTATCGATGTCGATGATGTTGGTTTTATTCAACTCGCCACCAGCAGCTACGAAAGCTTCTGCAGAAGGGATAAAGCCCATGATATTGTCCAGTCCGATACGCATAAGTTTCCTAACCAGGTCATCGTGTGAAGCTTCGTCTGCGAGGAGAATAAAAGGTTCATCATAGGAGAGGAACCATCCCGCCCAGGTAGCGAAGCTGTTATTACCTTGTATGTTGATACTGCCTGGGATATGACCTGCGGCGAAATCAGTTTTATTACGCGTGTCGATCACTTTGATACCCTTTGCCATGGCGTCTTTCAGCGCTTCGTTAGATAAAAGATTGAGGGTGGGTACTGAAGTCAGCAGTGGCCTGTCTACCTTGTTCAGTTTCTTCATCATGGCGAAGTACTTAGGCGGTTCGGGCTGGTCTTCCAGCAGGAACTTGGTGAAACCGTTTTCGTCGTTCGCAAAGCGGAAAGCCCAGTTGCGGATTTTTTCGTATCCAACGGTTGAGCTTGGAACAGCGCCCAGTGCCTTACCACAAGCAGAGCCAGCGCCATGCCCAGGCCATACCTGGATGTGATCAGGCAGTTTGCTGAAGCGGTCGATGGATTTATACATTTGTTGAGCACCAGCGTTCATGGTTCCTGTCATGCCCGCAGCTTTTTCCAGCAGGTCAGGACGACCGATATCTCCCACAAAAACGAAGTCGCCGGTAAAGAACATAACTGGTTCAGGAGAGGCGGGGGTATCTGTGAGCAGGAAGCTGATGCTTTCGGGCGTATGGCCGGGGGTATGCATCACTTCCATTTTCAGGTTACCCACCATAAAGGTATTGCCATCTTTTAGTCCGATGTGATCAAATTCATATTCCCATCCTTCACCACCTTCATCGGAGAGGTAGAGTTTACCACCGGTGAGGGCTGCCAGTTCACGCGCACCCGATAGGAAGTCGGCATGGATATGTGTTTCCATGATATGCGTGATGGTCATGTTGTTCTGTTTGGCAATTTCCAGGTAGGTATCTACGTCCCTTTTTGGATCGATTACTGCGGCTACGCCAGCTTTCTGGCAACCGATGAAGTAAGAAGCCTGAGCGAGTGATTTGTCGTATACGTGTTGAAAAAACATATCGTTGAGTTTTATTGGTTGAAAAATGATGATTTAAATAAACAGTTCTTTGATGATGATATAGATACCCATGACCAGTACAAACCATCCGAATCCTTTTTTAAGGCTGTCGGCAGATATTTTCTTACTCAGTGCGTTACCTGCAAAGATACCTATAACGGCCAGTGCTGTTACAGAGAGAAGGAGCGTCCAGTCCATTTGCTGCTTACCCAGATCTCCTGTGAATCCGAACAGGGATTTAACGGCGATGATCAGCAGGGAGGTACCGATGGCTTTTTTCATGGGTAGTTTGGAGAAGAGCACCAAGGCAGGGATGATGAGAAATCCGCCACCTGCTCCAACGAAACCTGTAAGCATACCTACGATTGTACCTTCCAGGAGGATCATGGGGTAGTTGAATACCTGCGGACCTTCTTCGGCTGTGGTATTGGATTTATTTCTGATCATGGAAACCGAGGCAAAGACCATGAGGATGGCGAAGACGATCATCATCATCAGCGGCTTGGTAACTTCCAGGCTGCCCAGTTGAAAGATATGTTGTGGTATGTTTGGTACCAGGTAAGCCCGTGTGGCATATACTGCGATGATGGAGGGAATACCGAATATGATGGCTGTTTTCAGGTTGATATCACCGTTTTTGTATTTCGGGAAGGCCCCAACCAGGGAGGTGGCGCCCACTATGAAAAGGGAGTAGGCAGTAGCCAGAACCGGGTCAACACCAAAGAGGTAGACCAGTACTGGAACAGTGAGGATAGATCCGCCTCCCCCGATGAGACCTAGCGAGAGACCGATGAAAAGCGATGCGATGTAGCCAAGTATTTCCATGATGTTGATTTCGTAATGCAAAGATGTAAGGAATGAATTGTAAAGTTTGTGACGGAAGTCACACGGATAATTTTGCAGTTTCCCCCAATTGAATTATATTTGCACTCCGCTGAAAAGCATGGAAGCTTTATCCCGACCTATGTCGGGAAAAAGACCTAAAAAGGTGCGGTAGCTCAGTTGGTAGAGCAAAGGACTGAAAATCCTTGTGTCGCCGGTTCGATTCCGGCCCACACCACTTCAAAAAAAAGAAACCCTTGCAGGTATTGACCTTGCAGGGGTTTTTTGTTGGGG
>CANHUF010000373.1 GCA_947463715.1 Sphingobacteriales bacterium | reverse complement strand
CCTGGCATCCACCAGTGGAGTTCCGTAAGTAGAAATGGCATGAAGCAGGTCCTCAATCTGCAGTTGGTGACCTTTGAAGCTGATATCTGCCGGATTGGAAGCACCTCCACCATGTGATAATCCGGTTTGCTTGGTACGATCCTGAATTGCTTCATCTGCTGCTGTCATCTCCTGAAACTCCCATTTTGTGATGTTGCTTTCTTGCAAAACAGCTGTGCCATCGGTACCATTGATTTCTATGCGCTTCAGTTCGCCGGGGAAAATTGCTGTTGAACAGGTGATATTACCCAAGGCACCATTGGCAAATTCCAATGCAGCAACAACAGTGTCTTCAACTGCTATCCCTTTGTGCCTGCGGTTAGTCCTGAAAGCCTGAACAGCCTTAACCGGACCCATATACCACTGCAACAGATCCACTGAATGGATGCCCTGATTCATCAACGCACCTCCCCCGTCCAGTTCCCAGGTTCCCCTCCAGGCGTTGGATTTGTAATAAGCCTCACTGCGGTGCCATTTTACATAGGCATCCCCCAACACGATATCCCCAAACTTTGAAGTGTCCATGGCTCTCTTGAGTTCCATGGCCTGATCATAAAACCGGGAGGGGAAAATAACACCCACTTTGACCCCTTTTTCATCGGCAGCAGCGATGATGCGATCGCATTTTTCGAGTGTTACTTCGAGCGGTTTTTCAATAAGGCAATGTTTACCCGCAGCGATACAGGCCAATGCAGGATCCTGGTGCGCACCAGACGGTGTGCAAATGCAGACGATATCTACGGCAGGATCTGCCAGCATAGCTTCCAGGCTGTCAAATACTTTGCATTCTTCAGTAGCTGCAAAGCTCTCCCGTTTTTGGGGTGTTGTGCTGAATACGCCAACAAGTTCAGCCTGTTGGATTTCCCTTATTGCGCGTGCATGCACATGTGCAATCATACCGGCACCCACTATACCAAATCCATATTTCTTTTCCATAAGCAAAATAATTTCTATGCAACCAAAGATAGGTAATGGATTAGCTGAAATGTATTAAATTCAGGAATGCAAAACAGATGGATTTTTACAGGCGGATTGATGTTGATCATGCTTACAGGCTGGAAAGATATACAACAGGAAAAACCCTTGACCTATGTCATCAATAAAACAAAAATTGCACCTCAAATAGATGGAAAACTGGACGACGGTGCCTGGCGAAAATCTGGGTGGACCAGTTATTTCGGAGACATCACAGGCGATGCCGGGAAGCCGCCTTTACAAAAGACCAGGTGCAAAATGTTATGGGATGACGAGTACCTCTATGTTGGTGCTGAACTTTTTGAGCGAGACCTCTGGGCTACCCTCAGGAACCATGATGACATCATTTTTCAAGACAACGACTTTGAGGTATTTATTGATCCCAACAATGATGGCAGTCAGTATTTTGAAATTGAAATCAATGCATTGGGCACAGTAATGGACCTTTTCATGCACAAGACCTACAAGCAAGGCGGACCAATGGATATGAAATGGGATACCAAAGGAATGAAGTCAGCCGTTTACCTCAACGGTACAATCAATGAAAACAGAGATACAGACAGCAGCTGGACGCTGGAAATGGCGATACCATTCAGTTGCATGGAACGCCCCGGTAGAATCAGCAAGCCTGAAGCCGGACAAACCTGGAGAATCAATTTTTCACGCGTGCAATGGCAACTTGAAAAATCAGGAACCGGTTACACCAAAAAGAAAAAAGCGGACGGCACTAAATTCCCCGAAGATAATTGGGTTTGGAGTCCGCAGGGTGCTGTAGACATGCACATACCTGAAAAATGGGGATTTCTTGTTTTTAAGCACTGAGCTGAAAAAATAATCAGGTCAGAATATGGTAATTCCGAAATAATTTTTAGATTCGTCTAAATTTTATCCGGAATGATCAGGTATACGGAAACTGAAGAAAACTACATCAAAGCCATCTTTCACCTGCAGAAGCAGACAGCTCAGGTTTCAACACAGGAGCTTTCAGGATCACTGCAAACCAAACCGGCTTCAGTAACCGATATGCTGAAGAAACTCAAGACCAAGAGATTAATCAATTACAAGCCCTATCATGGTTTCCGGCTGAGTGCAGAAGGAAACAGGGTTGCTTTGGGCATCATCAGGAGACATCGGCTTTGGGAATTTTTTCTTTCTGAAAAACTGGATTTTAACTGGGATGAAGTACATGAGGTTGCCGAGCAACTCGAACATGTCAGCAGCCAGAAGCTGATCGAAAAACTCGATGCATATTTAGGCTTCCCTAAACTTGATCCGCATGGAGACCCCATACCGGATCAGGATGGAAATTTTAGAAACACCTTATTATGAAACATATTGATCAGGATTACAGTTCACTCAGTGAAGTTCACCACAGTGTTGACCCAGCCCATCAGAAAAAAGGATGGCGCAGGGTTTTGGCCTTTTTTGGTCCAGCCTATCTCGTAAGTGTCGGCTATATGGATCCGGGCAATTGGGCTACGGACCTTGCCGGAGGCAGTCAGTTTGGCTATAAACTCATCTGGGTGCTGCTGATGAGTAACCTGATGGCCCTGCTGCTGCAAAGCCTTTCAGCCAGACTGGGTATTGTTCGCGGCAGGGATCTGGCACAGGCCAACAGGGAAACCTATCCCAAAGGTGTCAATTTTGCTTTTTATATTCTTGCTGAGGTAGCCATAGCCGCTACTGACCTGGCAGAAATTCTGGGTATGGCAATCGGTATTCAGCTGCTTACCGGACTGCCCCTTATCTGGGGTGTATTGCTTACCGTTGCTGATACATTTTTATTTCTCTTCCTACAAAGGCTTGGCATCAGAAAAATGGAAGCATTCATCATCTGTCTTGTTGGCATCATTGGCTTCAGTTTTCTCGCAGAGATGTTCCTGGCCAAACCAGACCTTGGTGAGGTTGCCAAGGGATTTATCCCGTCTATCCCCAATGAACAGGCTCTTTACATTGCCATTGGTATAATTGGTGCTACAGTAATGCCACATAACCTATATCTGCATTCGGCGCTTGTGCAAACAAGAAAAATCAAACGGGATACTGAAGGCATCAAAAAGTCTATCAAACTGAACTTTATAGACAGTGCCATTGCCCTGAACCTGGCATTCTTTGTCAATGCCTTCATACTCATTCTTGCTGCCACTGTTTTTTATACAACGGGCAGAACAGATGTAGCTGAAATCAAACAGGCCCATGAACTGCTCGCGCCGATGCTCGGCACTTCTCTGGCACCAACATTGTTTGCCATTGCGTTGATTGCATCCGGACAAAGTTCAACCATTACCGGAACACTGGCTGGGCAAATCGTTATGGAAGGATACCTTCAGCTCAGAATAACACCCTGGGTAAGGAGGCTTATGACAAGACTTATTGCAATTGTTCCAGCAGTAATTGTTATCCTCGTTAATGGAGAAAACAATATTGACAGCCTCCTGGTATTCAGTCAGGT
>CANHUF010000372.1 GCA_947463715.1 Sphingobacteriales bacterium | reverse complement strand
GAATTTACGGTTTCCGGATCATATACCTTCAATTTGTCGAAGGTAAATAGGTTCAAACCATTGGCATACACTCTACACTTTTTGAAACCAATCTTGCTGATCAGCTTCTCAGGCATGTTGTATCCAAGTTCAAAGTTCTTAAGACGAATATAATCTGAGCTACGCAGCCAATAGGTGTTGTTACCAGAAAAATACTGATCACTTCTGTTTGCGATACGGGGATGAACGCTGCTTGGATTGTCAACAGTCCAGCGGTTTTCATAGATATCCAACAGGTAGTTTCCGATATTTCCAGACTCACCGGCACTTACATACTGCAATGCTCCGGCAGCACCCTGGAAGAGAACAGTCAGATCAAAATCTTCGTAATTGGCACTCAGGTTGATACCACCCTGGAAATGGGGGAGCTGTGTTTTATCCCAGCGAACCTGATCATTAGGATCGATTTTACCATCCTTGTTGTAATCCTGATACTTCATATCACCAGGCCTCAATGTATTCACGATTGACTTGTAGTTGATGGGATTGGCATCAATTTCTTTCTGATCCCTGAACACGCCATCATATACATAGGATTGGAAAGTATACATGGGTCTTCCGGTAGTCTTCTGCCATTCTGGTGCTCCTGGAGCTTCGTCCCAGAAAAGTACCTTGTTCTTGGCATATCCACCATTAACTGAAACATTGAAGTTCAACTTGCCGATTTCACCCCTGTAACCCAACTGGAAGTCGAAGCCGCTGTTGGCAACTTCTCCAATATTTTGAGCAGGGAGTGTAAGTCCGGTTGATTGAGGAACAGATGCATTCTTCACCCAAAGGATATCGGTGCGCTTGTTGTAAAAATAATCAAGTTCAAATGAGATCTTGTTGTTCAGCAAACGACCTTCAATACCAATATTGGAGTTGTTGGCAACTTCCCACTGGATATTTGAATTAGGGATCTTGGTTTCGAACAATGTTTTTGTTTCAGTATTTCCAATGATATAGCTTCTGAAACCATAGGTAGAGAGGTACTGGTATGTAGCGATCTGATCGTTACCCATCTGACCCCAAGAACCACGTACTTTAAGGTAATTGAATACAGAAAGCTTGTCCATCATGAAATTCTCTTCTGAAATTACCCATCCTGCCATCACACCCGGGAAGAAACCGAAACGTGTTGCTTCAGGGAAGATATCAGAACCATCATAACGCCACAGGAATTCGAGGAGATATTTCTCTTTGTAATTGTAAGCCACACGACCAAAATAGTTCATACGGGCACGCTCATAAGCACCACCACCATTGTTCTTTTCAAGGTCACCACCGGCAAACATTTGATCGAGAGCGGTAGAGATGAAGTAACGACGGAAGGCATTGAAGTTGTCGCCATCAATAGTTTCCTTGTTAGCACCAGCCAAAACAAGCAATCCGTGGTCATTGAACTTACGCTCATAAGTGGCCAAACCACCCAGGAGAATATTCAATTGGTTTTCAGATCCCTGAGTAAGTCTTGGTTCTGCTGGTCCGCGCCTGCTGGCTACTAGGATTGGTGTTTTACCATCAGCTTCAAAACCAGTTCCGCGCTCAAACAGCGTCCATGGTGTTTCCCAGCGTTTGGTTGACCTGAAACGCTTGTCTATTGAAGCAGTACCGGAGAGTTTCAGACCTTCAACAAATGGAATTTTAACATCCAGTTGTCCGTTTGTCTGAAAATAGCTCTGCTTATCACGGTCATATCCAGTCTTGTTGGTGGTGATAACAACAGGGTTTTCACCATTTTCAATATCCGGACCGGGACGACCGTCAGGCCAGTAGGCCTGTTGTTGTGGCTTACCACGCATCTGCATCCTGAAAATAGCGGAAGCAGGTTTGGTTGGGAAACGCCTGTACTCTTCACGACCAAGAACACCCATGGAGAAATTGACATTCTTGCTGATCTTGGCATCCAGGTTGATACGCATATCATACTGGGAATAGCCAGTAGCAGAATTTTTGTAATAGGCATCCTGGTTATTGTAACCCAGAGAAGCCAGGTATTTGACATTCTCAGATCCACCAGTGAGCTGAAGGTTGTTAAGCGACTGTGGAGACCAGTTTTTTAGCGTTGCTGCATACCAGTCTGTATTGGGAAACAACCAAGGGTCAGAACCATCGCTGTATTTCTGGATATCAGTTGGTGAGAATGGGGCTTTGCGACCATTGTAAACACCGCTGCTTTTGTACGCTGCTGTAGCATCAGCCCACTGACTGGCAGGCAACTGATAAATATCCAGGTCGTTCAACATGCTTACATACTGAGCTGCATTGGCCAGCTTTGGAATGACCGTAGGTTGGGAATAACCCTGATTATAAGAATAGGACAACTCAGGCTTTCCTACCTTACCCTTTTTAGTGGTAATGAGGATAACACCGTTTGCCGCACGCGCACCATAAATGGCAGCAGAAGCATCTTTCAACACAGAAATGCTCTCGATATCAGCAGGATTAATCCTGTCGATACCACCAGCTCTGTTCGGGATACCGTCAATTACTATCAAGGCATCACTGTTATTAAGCGTGTTTGCACCGCGGATACGGATAGATGAACCATCATAACCAGGCTCACCTGACCTGTTCACAGCAACAACACCTGCCATACGGCCTGCAATGGAGTTACTGAGGTTAACAGTAGGTGATTTTTGCAGATCAGAGCCCTTTACGGATACTACTGAACCTGAGATGGTAGCCTTCTTCTGGGTACCATAACCCACTACTACCACTTCCTGCATCTTGGATTGTGATGACTCAAGTGAAATGTCCATTACTCCGCCGGCAATGGGTCTTTCCAAAGACTCAAAACCAACAGAAGAAATGACCAGTGTTGTTGCTCCGGCAGGAGTGGTTAAACTAAAATTTCCAGTTTCATCGGTGGAAGTACCGACATTGGTTCCTTTCACAAGAATGGTGGCTTTAGAAACGGGAGCACCCGCTTTATCAACCACCTTTCCTGTAACAGTCTTGCTTTGAGACCAGGCAGCTGATCCAAGCAATACCAATGAAAGGACAAATGAGATTGTTCTCAATGCTTTTTTCATACGCAGGCTTTGGTTTAAAGGTTAAAGAATGGTTAACAAAATAATTAATAAAGAAATATCTTGTTCGAAAACATTAATATTTTTATTCAATTACATCAATTCTTTTTATAGTAATATCTAAAAAATTGAAATTGTTTAGTTTGTTTACATGTGAGCTAAACAAAACAATAAAATAATGTGTACTAAAAACACTAATTAGTGTCCTGAAATCAAACAGATTTTTTGAGAATCATCAACTATTGCAAAAACCTCATCGCCAACTGATGGCTGAACCAGGTATTTACCTGTAAACCTGCTAAAGGCAGGCAGTATGCATTGATTTGTTGTAAAGTAAAAACAGGGAAGTGATATCGATTGCTTTCCTATCCCGCTCAACCTGACACCCGGATGCAAATGACCAGAAAATGCGAAGCT
>CANHUF010000371.1 GCA_947463715.1 Sphingobacteriales bacterium | reverse complement strand
TCAGTATTGCTGATATGGCCAGGAGGGAGTTGTCAGAAGCTTAATTCAGCTGATACAGGTTCTGTTGAAGTTTTTTTCAGGGAAGGGTTGCCTGTATATGGCTTTCAGCGAGGGACTGGTATTCTTGATAGTGGAATTTTGTGGCAAGAGAATGCCGGCTTGATGACTCACCAGGAAAATCCATTCAATGAGTTTGACCGTGAGCCCTTGATGCCACATATGCTTTCGACTGAGGGGCCAGCATTTGCAGTCAGCGAAAAGGTTGCTGGAGTGACATATTTGTTCATGGGTTCATCCAAGGGGAAGCGTAGCCAGATTAGCTGGTTCAGCAAAGACATGGAACAGCCGCTAATTGCGAAGGACCTTATCAATGATTCCACTTACGAAGATGTTGATGCAGCATTTGTCGATGTCAATAATGATGGTTCGCAAGATCTTATTGTTGTGTCTGCAGGTAATGAATATTACGGAGAAACACCATACCTCACACCCAGGCTATATGTAAACAAGGGAGGTGTCTTCACGCGTCAGGCCAATGCATTTCCTGTTTTTGATATAACACTTTCCTGTGTCAGACCATTTGATTTCAATTCGGATGGCCTGATTGATTTATTTCTGGGAGGAAGGGCCATGCCTTTTGCCTATGGAAAACCCGTCCCTTCTTTTTTATTGTTAAACAATGGCAAAGGAGGATTCACCGATGTAACAGACTCCTGGGCGCCAGCATTGAAGCAGGCAGGTATGGTAACTGATGCACGCTGGACAGATCTGAATGGCGATAAGCGCACTGATCTGGTACTGGCCAGAGAATGGGGCGCAGTAACGGTGCTTGAGGCAGGAACGGATTATCATTTTCTGGGGAAAGAAAAAAATATATCCAACGCAGCGGGCTTTTGGAATTTTGTATTGCCTTTTGACATTGACGGAGACGGGGATACCGATCTTATTGCCGGCAATAGTGGAACCAATGGCAGGCTGACTCCGCGTGAAAAAGAACCCATCAGGATGTACTATAATGACTTTGACGGAAATGGTTTGGGCGAGCAGGTTATCACCTATTACCTGGGGGGCAAGGAGATATGTTTTGCGGTTAAAGCTGATCTGGAAAAGCAGCTGCCGCCTTTGAAAAAGCAGTTTTTGTATGCTGCAGATTTCGCCGCGGCAGACCTGGATCAAATTTTTGGAAAATCAAAGCTGCGTGAATCAGTTAAGTGGCAGGTTACTGAATCCAGGAGTATGATTTTTGTAAACCAGGGAAGTGCTGGATTTAAAGGCATGCCATTACCGTGGCAACAGCAGTTGTCTCCGTTGAAAAGTGCATTACCTTATGATGTGGATCAGGATGGTGACCTGGATATTGTACTGGCAGGGAATTATTATGAAAACAACATCCAACTTGGCAGGAATGATGCGGATTTGGGAAGTTTTCTTATCAATGATGGTGGAGGAAAGATGAGGTATATGTCTATTCCAGGTGTGGCCTTAAAAGGTCAGATTCGCAAACTGGTTTCAATAGGGGATGGTATAATGGTTGTGCGTAATTCAGGTAATACGTCAGTGCTGTCTATAAAACGAAAATGAACAACAGGATATGAGAAAGAAAATGAAATGGATTTTGATGCTGCTGACTGCAGCTGTTGCATTGGTATTTTTAGTTGTGCCAACCAATGAAGAGGTGATTGTGCGCGTGCCGCTACCACTTGAAAGGGTTATGAAAGAGTTTGAAACACCTGAGAGCCTGAAAAAATGGTTTTATCCAGCTGATTCAGCAGGGTATCAGTTATCCGTTACGAAAGCCAACCCCTTTGAATTCATCCTTACAAACACCAGGGAAACCCAGACTATCGCCCTGCGTGTCATTGTGAGTCCGGATACTACCGACCCTTCTCTTACCAAAATCATTTACAGGTATCAAACTTCATGGCTGTCCGGAGAAACGGGCACATTTAAAAAGGAGGCAGCTGATGCCATTAGTAATCTTGGTGAACTTTTGACGACAACAACCTACGTCTATGGACATAAGATTTCAGTTACTACAGTCACAGACAGTTCATTTTTCTTTCAACAGCGGATAGTGAAGAAAATAAATACGCAGGCTGAAACGAAAAATCTCTTTGATGAGGTGATAGCACGTGCTGAAAAAGTTGGAGCCGGATACAATGGCGTGCGCATTTTTTACAGTCAGCCACTCAATAAAGAAGAGGATATTATTTATGGTTCAATAGGTGTGAGCAGTGGTTCTGATAAAAATCCTGGAGAAAACATACAATTTAAAATGATGCCTTACGGGAAGAAATTGTTGGTGCTTGATTATGAGGGACCTTACGGTAAAACTAAAGATTTGTATGGCATACTTGAGGAATACAAGCGCAACAATAGTCTTGTGAGTATGGCTATTCCTTTCCAGAAATTCCTTACACCAGGCTATGGTTTTGCTGATTTACAGGTGGTAAAAACCCGGATTTCTTATCCAATATTTTAAAGTCGTCAAAAAATTTACTGATAATCAATGTGTTACAAAGGAAGGGCTAAAAATTTACACGGTTTTACGTGTTTTTAAGTAATTCATTCTATAACTTTGCAGTCCTTCAAAAAAAGAGGGGTGAACCCGGGATGGCGGGGCACTATTTTCAAACCCGGATGGAAATCCGTAAATAATTTAAAATGAGTAAACTACATTTCACCACAAAGCATGCAAATGCAGCTTCCGTGCAACGCAAATGGCATGTTGTAGACGGGACCAATCAAACTGTGGGTCGAATCAGCAGCAAGATTGCTTCTGTTTTACGCGGTAAGAACAAAGCGTATTATTCACCCCACGTGGATTGCGGAGATTATGTGATTGTTATCAATGCAGAAAAGGTTGTTTTTACAGGCAACAAACTGAACGACAAGGAGTACCAGCATGTTACCGGTTATCCTGGCGGACAGAAAATTGAAATTGCCAAGGACCTGCTGAAGCGTCGTCCTGAGCAGATTTTAGAGCGTGCAGTAAAGGGCATGTTGCCAAAGAACAGACTTGGTCGCAAGATGATCAAAAAGTTTTTTGTTTATGCAGGTGCTGAGCATCCTCATACCGCACAGCAACCAACACCTTTTAAATATTAATTTTCAAACGCATTCAATCAAAGCATAATGGAAAAACAAAAAAACGGACTTGGTCGCAGAAAAGAAGCGGTTACCAGGGTATTCCTCAGCAAGGGGGATGGTCAGATTACCGTGAACGACCATGATTATAAAGTATATTTTCCGCAGGTTTATCTGCAAAATCAGGTTGAGCTTCCAATCAAAACGATAGAAGGAGCTGGGAAATATGATATCAAGATCAACGCTGCAGGCGGTGGTAAAAAAGGTCAGGCCGAAGCTTCCAAGCTTGGTATTTCAAGAGCGCTGATCGAAATGAATCCTGAGTTCAGGCCTGTATTAAAGGCAGCCGGGTTGCTGAGAAGGGATCCGAGGGGTGTTGAAAGGAAGAAATT
>CANHUF010000370.1 GCA_947463715.1 Sphingobacteriales bacterium | reverse complement strand
CTGGAGATAAAAGCAAAAATTCCAGCTGGCCTGGGCAGTTGGCCTGCCCTTTGGATGCTTGCCTCGCAAACCACCTATGGCACAGTATTCTGGCCAGACCAGGGCGAAATTGACATCATGGAACATGTGGGATATGACCCTGCCGTAGTTCATGCTTCGGTTCATACCAATATCTTCAATCACATACTGGGCACACAAAAAACTGCTAAAACCACAGTTCCTACCTTCAACAGTGCTTTTCATGTTTACCGGATGGACTGGACGCCAGATGAGATCAGGGCATTTATTGACGACAAAGAGTTTTTTGTCTTCAAAAGACAAGGTGTGCTCTGGCAGGAATGGCCTTTCAATCAACCGCAACACCTGCTTATCAATATTGCAGTGGGGGGTAACTGGGGTGGAGTAAAAGGTATTGACGATACCATCTTCCCAATTAGCATGGAACTCGACTATGTCAGATACTACGCCTTAAAACAATAGTCATTATATTTAGGGTATGATGAAGTACATTATACCATTCCTGCTGCTTTCATTAAGCAGCGTTGCCCAAACCATTCCGGCTAACAAACAGGCTGTACTGAGCTCAGTGGCCAAACACGAAAAAGAACTGATCAGGCTGAGTGATTCCGTCTGGAGCTATGCGGAAATTGCCATGAAAGAGCATAAATCGGCTAAAATACTGGCTGATTACGCAGAAAAACAGGGTTTCAGGGTAACGCGCAATGTAGCAGAAATCCCTACTGCCTTCATCGCTGAATACGGATCGGGCAAACCAATCATCGGCATACTGGGTGAATTTGATGCCTTACCCGGACTATCACAAAAAGCACAACCTACCAAAGCTGCCTACCAGGAAGGTGGTGGTGGTCACGGCTGTGGTCACAATATGTTCGGTGCTGCCAGCCTGGGTGCTGCAACCGCCATCAAGGAATTGATTGCCTCGGGCAAACTGAAAGGAACTGTCCGCTACTACGGCACACCGGCTGAAGAAGACCTGGCCGGAAAAGTATACATGGCGAGGGCAGGTGTTTTCAACGACCTGGATGTGTGCCTCGACTGGCACCCAGACTACGAAAACAAGGCCAATATGCAAAGCTCTCAGGCTGTAGTCAGCTATACCGTGACCTTCAAAGGCAAAAGTGCACATGCTGCCGCTGATCCCTGGAATGGTAAAAGCGCCCTGGATGCAGCCGAATTATTCAACATCGGCATGAACTTCCTGCGGGAACATATCCGTCCGAGTGTGCGTATCCATTATGTCTACAAACAGGCTGGTAACGTCCCGAATGTGATTCCTGATGAAGCAAGCGTATGGATCTGGATCCGCGATTCCAAAAGAAGCGGTGTGGCTGCTGTTGAAGAGCGCATGAAAGAAATCGCCGAAGGAGCCGCAAAAATGACGCGTACGCAAGCGAGCTTTTTCATGGACAATGGTCTCTACGAAATACTGGTGAATGAATCGGGTGCAAAGGCCTTGCACAAAAACATGGAGCTGGTGGGACCAATCACCTATACTGATGAGGAAAAGGCCTTTGCCGATAAAATCATGAAAGAATATGGTGCAGAAGCACAGGGTATTGCAGGCGGCATCAAACCGCTGGAAGCCACAAGGCCTGATGCGGATGGTGGTTCTACGGATGTGGGGGATGTGAGCTATATCGTTCCGGAAATTACGCTGAACGCCGCAACGGCTCCTTACAAATCCCCCTGGCATTCCTGGGTAGTGGTGGCCTGTGGCGGGATGAGTATCGGTCACAAAGGCATGCTCTTTGCAGCCAAATCATTAGGTACAACGATGGTAGACCTGTTCGAAAATGAATCGCTGCGCAAAGAAATCAGGGCTGAATTCGAAAAACGAAAAGGAAATGAAGTTTGGAAGGCCATGATACCAGACGGACCACCTCCGGTTCCAAAAAACTAGTCATTAAGTGTTTTGCCATTAAAAAGTTCAAAAAACTCCCCTCCTTATTAAGGAGGGGTGGATCCAGACCGAGCAAAGCGAGCGTCTGGAGACGGGGTGGTGGAATCAAAATTTAAAATCCATCACTGACCCAAAAGCCTTCTTGGGTTGTAGGGCTGCGTCAAACAACAAAGGATGATCTTTCCGGCCACGAATAGGGAAATTATCCAGCCAGCTGTAACGGTCGCTGATATTCCAGAAAGTCACAGAGCGTATAAATTCCCTGTATTTCCTGAAGGCAGCAAAGGCCCTTTGGTACATCTCCGTTTGCATCGCTTCGCGCTCGAGCGTATAAGCCGTTAATGAATCGGAAGGAATCCGCTCGCGGCGTCCCTCTTTTTTATAGACGGATACATCCAGCTCTGTGATATGCAGGGTGAGTCCCGTTTTTGAAAAATCCGACAGCGTCTGGTCGAGCACTTCGGCTGAAGGGGAGAAAATGGACCAGTGTGCCTGCAAACCTATACCATGAATGGGAACACCCTTAGCCCGCAGCTCATTCACCATTTTGATAATTTTTCCGCGTTTGACGGGATCGGTCTCATTGTAATCATTGTAAAAAAGCAATGCAGTTGGATCAGCAGCATGTGCCCACTCAAAAGCTTTTTGAATATATTCCTCTCCGCATATCTGGTAAAAAAGAGATGGTCTGTAAAACTCTTCTTTCTGGTCGCTGATGGCTTCATTCACCACATCCCAGGCAAAAACCCTGCCCTTATAACGGCCCACCACACTGTCTATATGTGCCTTGATGCGCTTGAGTAACTCCTCTTTTATTACCTGCTGATCTCCTTCACCCTTGAATAACCAGTCGGGCGTCTGTGAGTGCCAAACCAATGTATGTCCGCGTACAGCCATATTCCGGGCTGTGGCAAAGGCAACCACCGAATCGGCGGGTGCCCAATTGAATCGGTCTGCCCGGGGATGGATAGGCCCCATCTTCATCGCATTTTCAGCAGTAACGCCTGAAAACTGTGTTTCAATGAGCTGGCGTTCCGGCGTTCTCAAAGCGCGTGGTGATATGGCCACACCCATGGTAAAATAGGTAGCATACCTGTCTTTTAGCGCACCGCTTGCAGAAACCTGCGCATCCAATCCCTCAGAAAGCAAAAAGATGGCAATGCCTGTGAGCAGGATTTTCTTCATGCTATTTTATTTATCCGGCAATGCCGAGGGGTGAGAAATACAACATAATGGAAATAATGATCACTACTACCAGCAAAGACAGTGCCACATCCCAGCCATTCCAGCTGGCGCGGCTGGCTGCCTTATCGGCCGCTACCGTTGTGGAGAAAGTTAGTCCGGCTGTTTTATCTTCTGTTGGAGCGGGGGTAAGCAGGCTGACTGTTACAAAAATAGCAATGCTGAAGATGAACAGGTAAATACAGAAATACAGGAAGTTCATGGTGGCAAACTGATGTATCAAACTATCAGGAGTGAGTTCATCCTGGAAGATCTGAAGCGTAAGCTTGGCCATGCCCAATATAAATCCGATAACCATCGAGCTGTATGCACCCTGTGCATTG
>CANHUF010000369.1 GCA_947463715.1 Sphingobacteriales bacterium | reverse complement strand
TCCTGCTGCTCCCAGCACATACACTGTATTTTCCTGAACCGGGTCTGCAAATACTTCGATATAATACCAGGCCCTTGAGATGAGTCTGTGGTCCTTGCTGATTCTGGTCCAGTTTTCCCCGGCATTGTTGGAAACGAATAAACCACCTTGTTCTTTTTCTGTATCACTCTCTACCAGTGCGTACACCTTTTCAGGGTTTGCCTGTGAAACGGAGATGCCCATCTTACCGAGCTCCTTAGGTAAGCCTTGCTGGATTTTCACCCAGGTCTCACCACCATCCGTACTCTTATATAAACCTGATCCCTTGCCGCCACTCTGAACAGCCCAAGGAAGCCTGCGGTGGTCCCACATGGCAGCATAAAGGATTCGCGGATTATTCAAATCCATACTCAGGTCAGAACAACCTGTATTCTCATCCACATACAAAATATTTTTCCAGGTTTTACCTCCATCTTCAGATTTGTAGATACCCCGCTCTTTAGACGGACCATTAAGGGCGCCCTGAGCTGCAACGTACACCACATCAGGATTCTGTGGATGGATGCGTACGTTGGCAATATGCCTGGTTAAATCAAGCCCCAGATGCTTCCAGGTTTTTCCGGCATCAGTGGATTTATAAACGCCATCTCCGTAAGAGGTCATGACACCCCTTGGCGCGTGCTCACCCATACCTACATAAACCACATTGGGGTCGCTTTGGGCCACTGCTACAGCACCAACAGAACCGGTTTTGAAATAACCGTCAGAAATATTTCTCCAACTCTGACCAGCATCTTCTGTTTTCCAGACACCGCCACCGGTGATACCCATGTAGTAAACCAGGGTGTTTCCTTTAACACCTGTAGCAGATACAGAACGGCCACCCCTGGAGTGACCAAGGTTACGCCAGAAAACAGGCTTGAAATAGGATTCAAGATCTATGGCAGGCGCTTCGGGCTGCGGATTGATTTTCTGCTGCTTTTTCTGGGCCTGTGTATTACCGGCTACAAGCAATAACAGCATAGAGGCAAAGAGACAATTGCGAAAGACTTGCTGCATGTATAAAATTTTAGAAGCCCTAAGTTACGCAATTCGTAAAATGGATGTTTAGCGCACAAAAAAAAGGGGTGCTGAATGGCACCCCTTAATATTTTTTTAGGCACAATCAATCATCTTCCTCTTCTGCACTAACTTTCAGAAATGCAGCACGGCGTGGGCCCGGGAAAGGCACATCACCTTTTATACCATGCCAAAGCACCCTGTTGAATTCTACATCGTTGTTGCTGTCTTCCTTGGCAAAATTGAATTTCTCCGAACGGCGTTGCCATTCGTTCATCGTGGTATTTTTCTGACTCATGTCTACCGCAGGTACGATTGCCCTGAAGTCAAATGGCTTAGCAGTGCTGTCAAAACAACGCCACATGGGTGTGGCAGCTGCATCATACTGAGTCATAGGTGCCAATCCAAGTATGAGTTCAATAGTTCTCAACATGGAAGTAGTTGTATACAGTGTATGGTCAATAAATCCACGTTTTACGAATCCACCGGCCAGGTAAGCAGGACTTCTGTGAGCATCCACATGATCAGCGCCATTCTGAGCGTCATCCTCCAGGATGAAAACGGCCGTTTCATTCCAGATTGGACTTTTGGCAAGGTGTTCTATGAACATACCAACTGCCATGTCATTATCTGCCACATGGGCAAAAGGAGTTGGCCTTCCCAATCTTACACCTTCTGTGTGATCGTTACCAAAACGAATGGTATTGAATTGCGGAACTACGCCTGACTTCAACAAGGAATCGAATTCTGTTTTCCATATCCTGAATCGGAGTGTGTCTTTGATTGACAAATCATAACCCGGATATGCCTTTGAAAAATGATTAACCAGTGAAGGAATATTTGCTTTCTCTTCATCTGCAAACTCTCCGTAAGTCCGGTAGCTGACACCATACCTTCTGCACTGGTCCCAGATGAACCCACCTTTATTATTCGCAATTTCCCTTTCACCTTCACCACCATAGGTACCTCCCCTGCCGCCGTAACTGCTGGGCCAGGTTTTTTCGAGGTAGTCATTGGCATAACCACCCATGCTCCAGTTGTGGCCGTCTGCACTCACTTCGGCATTCACATAAAAATTATCAAGCAGCACGAAAGACTCAGCGAGTGCATGCTGATTAGGTGTAATATTTTTACCAAAGAGTAAAAGCGATGTATCCCCATTTCCACCTTTCACATCTGCCAAAACCTGATCATAGGTTCGGTTCTCCTTGATCACATAAAAAACATATTTGATGGGAGAAACCTGTCCTTTTTTAACTGGTATAGGGAAGCCTGATGCCAGCGAATCTGCAACGGCAGTCTTCTGCAATGAGTACGGCGAATTGCTGTAAACAGCCCGGGTATACTGATCCAGTAGGGGTTGAGCAGGCAAATCAATAATACTCATAGAACCTTTAAACAGTCCGGCTATATACTCAACCTGATCACCAGCCTTAGTTTCAAAGCCATGGTGAATTACCTCTTCACGCTTCCGCAATGGTGAGGGACCGAAAGGATTGGCCTTTGAGGTCATTCCCTTGCCATTTGCCACCCACAATTTATTACCGATAAATCTTACAGCAGTAGGGTACCAGCCAACCGGAATAAATCCTTTCGGCAAACTTTTTCCCGCAACAGAAACATCAAAAACTGCAACTGCATTGTTATCGGCATTGGCTATAAAAAGCTGTTTGCCCTGTGGGTCAAGTGCCAGGCTGTTTGTAGTAGAGCCACTTGGAGAGTTAGGATAAAGCGCAGCATCCAGGGTTTCTATTACTTTTCTGGTGCTGAGGTCGATTACTGAAACGGTGTTGTCATTGGCATTACAAACATATAGACGTTTGCCGTCAGGCGACTGCAACATTTCATTGGGATTATCGCCTACATGCACGGTTTGTTTCCAGGTGTTCTGAATCAGGTCGAAAGACAACAATTTATCACATCCCCAGCAGGTGATGAACAGTTCTTTTCCGTCTTTGCTGAGTTTGCAATCATATGCCTCTGCATCAAGACCGTATTGCTTGACGACTGATTTGGTTTTCAGGTCAACTACATAAAGTTGTTTGTCTTCCCGCGTTACCACATATAACCTGCCCCTTGCTTCATCGAGGGCTAGTCCGCTCGGACCAATCCTGTTTGGCCAGGGTTTGCCAAGTGTAATAATGTCTGACTTCTGAAGTTTTCCTGCTTCAACAGCATAAACCATGATGCGGTTATCATGGCCACCTGAAGCATACAATTTTTTTTCATCAGCTGAAAACTGCAGCCCGTAGAAAGATTTTTCAATGATGAGCGAGTCTACAACTTTTGCGGCTTTGATGTCTATAAGTTGAATCTGCTGCGTACTTTGTCCGTTATTGGTAACAGCCGCATACCGGCCTGATTTACCTACTGCGACATTAAGCGGCAGATCTCCCAGGGGGAAGGAGCGGCCAGCCGGACTGATTTTCCAGCCATTGGGCAGGGTCAGGGGCTG
>CANHUF010000368.1 GCA_947463715.1 Sphingobacteriales bacterium | reverse complement strand
GAAGCTGGCGAAGCTTACGCAGAGCAATGCGCTCAAAAGTCACGAATTGCCTGACTCGCACACCACCCGCAAGCTTTTCCGTATGCTTACATTTGAAGGAAATGATCATGCCGGCATAGTAACGCCGCTCATTAATAACGTCAAGCGTTACTAGTCAGGCGAATCTGAATCACTACGAAGTGGCGCATAACGCCCGTATTCACGCGCCAGCGTAGCTGGTCGCGTGTAATTGATGGTTATGCGGCTGACTCATGCTCAACGTCCCAACCTGGGAATACCAGTACAGCAGGATGACACCGCAGGGCTTTGGCGAGTACTTTTGCACGGTCCACGCCAAGGCGAACACGGTCATTCTCGATAGCAGAAATTGTTGATTGGGGTATACCGGTTGCAGCCGCCAGATCGTTCTGACTCATCTCCTGAAGCTCACGCAATATACGAACTGAATCACCTGGTGATACCTCAATTCTTTTGATGGCTTTACGATAATCGCTCATTCTTTACCTCCGGTAGTCATGGGGAGTAACTCGTTCAACCTCCACCAGTACCTGATCTTTTTGAACCTTGTAAATCACTCGATATTGAACATTTAGCCGGGAAGATCGAAAGCCCTTCCAGTTGCCCGATAAGGCCTCATCTTTAAAGCCTTTGATCAATTTCAGTCCCTGTGGCCCAGAAATTCTTACAATATCTTTCCACATCTCATAGCGCTGCTGAACCTCAATCGGCGCTGCTGCCAAGGCTTTATCAATGCTTCTATGTTCGAGGATTTCCCACATATCAAATTTAGTATATATACCATTTATAGTATGTCAATGACTCGCCCTGAGCCTGGCAAGTAGCCGCTTAACGTTCGAGTTAAGCCGCCCGCGGAGGCAGGCACTTTCCAGGTGACTAAGGAGCACAGGAGGATCAAGCTTCGTCTTGCCCGGTGAAGACCAGGTCGTACACATAGGACTTGTTGCCTTTCTTGCTGACCCACTCGCCCTCAGGAGGATGTTCGACGTCTTGCTCTTCGACGCGTGAGTCGTTCCAAGGTCGAACCGTGAGCTCCTTCGTGTCCGGATCCCGAGCAATCCATCCAAGGCGCGGTTCATACTGGATCCACAGGTCCTTGTCGGTTCTGAGGTAGCCAATACTCCCGTCTTGGCGCTGAACTTGAATAAAGTAGTAGATCAAGTCGTCGGAACGACGGCGCGTTTGAAGCTTCGTGAAGCGGGCGGTCTTGGTATTCAAGATACTTTGGACACCTGAGCGCTGGTTAGCGCGAACCTGGTTTTATTGACCAATAAAATATTTGCGTTTCGCTCCCGTCACTCTCGTTGATGACTTTGCCTCTGGTCATACCTGCCTTTAGCAACACACGATGCGACGCAACATTTGCCGGTGCTGTGGTAGCGATAATGTAATCCAGTCCGTGTACCGAGGCGCCATATTCAATAGTGCCTTTTGCTGCTTCAGTTGCTATACCATATCCCCAGATTGAACGTAGATATGCGTACTTTATCTCCGGCTCAAGCTGGCCACCCGGATGAACAATACCGCAAAATCCGATCACACCTGGACAGGACTTCTGTTCCACGGCGAACATTCCGTAACCTCGATCCTTGTAATTCTGGCGGGTCACCTCCATCCACTTCATGCAACCCTCAAGGGTAATAGGATTTCCGTCGCCAACCCAACGCATGGCATCCGCGTCACCATATACCGATAGCAAAGCCGCAATATCAGAATCTCGCCAACGACGAACTATCAGGCGACCGGTTTCAAAAACTGTTTCACACATCCACGAAATCCAACTGTACGCTCTAACGCCCATGAAAACCGGCGCGGCTTGCCGCGTCCGGCGCTGAAGGCGCGAAGTTGTTATGTTTGTTAGAGCGCATTGCTCTCACCCAGAAACTCATCAAGGCTAATCGCTCCTTCTCGAAATAGCCCGACTGTTTCCATTTCACGAAACCAGGCTCGAAGCGCAGTCTTCTGGATGGCCATTGGCTGATCCGACACTGGAGCCATATGTTTTATCCATAACTCAATCTCCTGAGGCGTATGTTGTTTTTTGTCGCAGAGTATCCCGGCCACCTTAACGATATTCCTTGCCAAATTCTCATCGACAACGTTATTCGGCTCCATCCATTTGCCATTTTCGGAATAATCCGTGTAAAGAGAGGCCTGCTTAAGTTGATCCAGGACTTCAGGATGGTCTGAATCTTCATCGAAGATCGGCTTCAAGTCCTCGAGCTTGCGAGCGCCTTTGAGGCCCAGATCAACCAAAATCCATTGAACATTCTTCGCACGATGGGACCGGAATCTCTTCCACTGTTCCTTAAGCTCTGATTCACTAGTTGCTGTTGCCAGCCCCCTAAGTACTGAGATCTTGCCTGATTCCTCAATTGACAATATTGCCAACGCGAGTGCTCTTGAGTATCTCCCGTTATCAAGGAGTACCTTTGCGTCTTCAACTAAATCCTTTGCATTTCTTGCAGCTGCATTCATCCCATCTGATATTGCTGCGGGCGTTAACTTCTTCTGAGATTTCATCTTCGGGCGGCTCCATTGCCTGACGAATGCGCTCTAACGCCCCTGATCTGGCGCGAAAGTATGTTGGCGTGGCTTTTGCGCCTTTTGCAAAAGACATGACGACATACTTTTGTCGCTCAGGATCGGTTTGTTAGATTCCGTCACTCTCTTTTCCTGTGACTTCAATTTTTCCTTCAACTTGCTGTTTGGCGAGAGGTTCTACACGACGAAACACAGACAACAAGATCTTAAGTTTCATGACCGGATTTCCCTGTACCCGCTCATTAAGCTGTTGGTCTTGCTCCTCTGAAAGTCCGAATAATTTGACAAGACTCTTTGAGCTGGAGTCGCAAAATCGAATCTGTCGCTGAGTTAGCTCAAGCTGCTCATTCGCGAGATTAATTTTGGATAGCTCAAGCTCGATTGAACCTTTCTGTATGTTCCGATATGTGCTGTGGGCTGAATTTATCGCAGAACAAACCGCTTTAACTATGCCTGACACGGTTAGGGCAACAAGGAGTAGCTCCGACAACTCGATGAATCCTGGAGAGGCATACTGAATTCGTAGGACTTCCGGCCTGAGTCTCGGCGGAATCTTGTGAAAGAGCTGACTAAAAAAATTGACAGTGCTATATCCGCCTTGCCATGGAAATTTTCCTTAGATGTAGTCTATTTCCTCGCGACGGGCGGCAGGGAGATCACCCAAAAGAGAATATGCAAATCCATACAGCTGGATGTAATCCTTAGTCGCCTCTGAAAGTTCCTCAAGATTCCATCGACCATCAAGGCGCAGTTTTGTTTTTGTGGGCTTCATGCTGAGACGATTTCTCCTAGGAATCTAACATTTGTATCCTGCTTAAACGCAGAAACCGATTTTCCTGCACGATATCTCAATAGCGCCCCACATAACAAATCAAATGAAAGCTTTTGAATCGATTTTACAATTTTTCTCTCTGGAAAACCGTGCGCGTTAAGCGTGCGCTCG
>CANHUF010000367.1 GCA_947463715.1 Sphingobacteriales bacterium | reverse complement strand
TATGAATCACAATCCCGCTGTCTGCATTGAATTCAAAAGCTTGAAAGGGTATATCTCTCGCAGCGACCGGAGGTTTGATTCTGTTTTTATTCGACTGAATCGTTGACTTGCACGAAATAAATGTGATTAGAAGGATTGTCACCAGATAACATGCTGACATAATCCTGACGGAATATTTTTTCATACTGAATATTGTAAAATCTATTTAATGGAAGTTTCCAATGAATAACAATAGAGCTGTCCATCAAAGCAATTAATGAGCAAATCTAATTTGCCGTCTCCGTCTACATCTCTGATGATTGGTGGCATTTCACCTATGTCAGGTAATGCATATTTTGCAAGAGTTGTTTTACTATCGAGAGATATGATTTCAATGAAAGCATGTTTGGGAAATAAATAATCTCGTTGATTCATAACCATTACACATCTTCTGTTTCCTTTGAATGGGAAAACCTGATCTGCCATCAAAGATTCACTGGAATTTCTTTTATATTTAAAATTTGCAAAAGTACCCGTTGTCTCATATTCCAATGTATGGGGAATTTTTTCAGTTATTCCCTGCTCACCAATTACTAGCAAAGTATCTCCTGAATTAAACATTGCCTGTTTATCTGAAAGTTGAAGAGTATTTATACCTCGAATATAATCCTGCTCCTGGATGAGCATATTTTTCAATACCTTTCCTTTGTTGTTCAAATAAATTAATCTGTATGTACACTTATAGGCATCATCATATTCCCTGTCTGATAGAACAAAAACTGCTGAACTTCCTTCCTTAAGCATGGCAGTTCCTATACCCAAATAATGTCCCTCCTGTTCAAATTTCCAAAGCTCTTTTCCATTGGCTCCATTGATAGCCAGTACTTTGGAATCATAGGTAACATATATCAGGTCTTTGACTCCATCTGAATTGATATCATTTAAATATGGCCTGGTAAAAAAAGATATCGTATTGGAAAAATAGGCTTTAACCTTAAATGCCAATCGATTATCACCAGGTTTCCAGCCCGAAAACTCTTTTGTATAATAACGCCAGATCGCTTTTCCTGAAATGGGATCAACAGCTGTTAATTCACCATTTTCTGTGGCATAAACAATCATTTTTTTTCCACGATCATCAATCACAACAGGCTCATGTTCCACATCACCTGAAACCTGTATCGTCCATAGCATCTTTCCACCTGTTGTTGCACAATTAAACTCCTCATTATCATTCCCAAAATATATTTTACCATCCAGTTCAACTATACCATTTACATCCATGTCACCGAAATCAAATTCAGTCAGGTGTTTTTTGATTTGTCCGGTTTTTGCTGAAAGAATATATACTCCTGCCTTTTTATCCGTCCATCGATAATCTCTGAAATATTTACCATTGGAACCAATGATGATGTTCTCTTTATCAAACAACGCAGTTGCCCGAAAAGAAGCATTACCAATGGCTGCTTTCCATTTTAAAGGCATTGCTGATTCAATAGGTGGAAATGGTTCGGAATTAGTTTGTGCAAAATAAAATAGACCTGAAATGCCAATCAGAGCAAATAACAGTTTTATCATTGAGGTGTTTTTATAGTAGAACCAGTCGATTTTAAACAATATCACAGTTCACTAAGCAGCACCATAAAAGTATAATCAAGAAAAATAATCCAGTGTGAAACGATGGTTAAAGAAATTGTACCAAAGTGTTAATATGGTTAGATCTTGAACTTTTCAAACGAATATTTAATCGCGCTGAAGTATTGCTATAAATATTTGATAAGCTTATTTTTACAGCTTGTACAGAATGCCTCCTTTTCAAGATCTACCTGTGATGCCTTTATTGTAGATGCTCAACTCAGCATGTTCAGTCAAAAAAATAAAAAAAGAATAAGGCAGCATAAATTCCTCTTACTCCATCATAATATCCAACTGTAGCTCTTGAACTATTCATTGCTCTGCCATCTTCTATATAACCTATCGTAGACCTTGAACTATTCATTGCCCTACCATCTTCAAAATAACCAATTGTAGATCTTGAACTGTTCATTACTCTGCCATCTTCAAAATATCCTATAATTGTTCTTGAGCTATTCATCACTCTGCCATCCTCAATATAACCTATTGTAGATCTTGAACTATTCATTACCCTGCCATCTTCAATATAACCCACAATAGATCTTGAACTATTCATTAATGTTTGTGCATGGGTTAATGTTACCATGAACAGGATTGCAATCAGAATAAATGTTTTTTTCATTTTGGTGTTTTTCTATTGTTTTGAAGCTTGTTTTGATAAATTTAAAAGTATTCCATTAATATAGCAGGATGTTTATTGGGTTTTAATCGAACCATTACAAAGCTCTCCTTCCTTTGCACCGGTCAACCACTGTTTCAATCTTTTTGTCCTCTCTGCTGTTAATTCTTCCTTATAGGCATACCAACACAAAGGAAATACGCTGCCATAATTTGATTGATCTTTTTCAGGAAACTTCATCTTCATTTCAGCATCTCTGAACTGAATCCATATTCTTTGTGAAGCTTTTAATTGAATTATAAAATTGGTATCACTACTGTAACTGGATAATATTTTTTTATAAACACTGTTTAGCTGTTTATCTGCCTGATTAAATTTTGCTTGTGCTGCCTCATTCATTTCCAGCTGAGTCTGTCCCAATCCTTTTAAGCCAAAAAAAAGAAATAGTATAAAAGCAAATTTTTTCATATCATAGATTTTCTGAAAGGCAGATTCAACTTTATAACGCAACAGTAGTTCTTTAAACCGCTCTTTCGGAGTATGCCAATCCAGTGTTTTTCTTGGCCTCTCATTCAACAATTTCTGAACATGTTTAATTTCCTTACTGGTAAACTTACTAAAATCAGTCTGCTTTGGGAAAAAATCCCTGATAAGCATGTTAGTGTTTCATTTGTTCCTCTCTGCTAGGGGCTATGAGGGTCACAAAAATAGACCTGCATCTCCGTTTCTTCGGTAAACAGTTTATGCTCTGCCATTTCTTTACCGCGATCATAGGTCATAGAAAGAGTCATTTGTTCAGGCAACGTTTTCAACTCCTTGGCAAAAGCCTTTCTGACCGATTCAGAATCTCGCTTTTCAAGGGTACCAATATCACAGTCCTTGTTGTCGACTCAACAATAGCACCAATTGCTGGTTAATGATCCTTACCCACAATAAGATCACCTTCCCAATGCTCTGGGATAATTCTATTCTCCAATTCCTTGGGATGCTCGTGGATACTAATCATATCTGCGATGGTACGTCGTTTATCCGTAGTGAGCTTACGGCTTTTCCTGAGCTTTTCCTTCTGCCTCAGGTATCCGATCAACTCCTTGCGAAGCTCCCCTTTGGGAAGCATGTACAGATAGGTATAAATGGTTTCTTTACTGGCTTGCATATTCTTATTGTTTTGATAGCATCGTTTCAACTCCATGCTGATCTGAAATGGAGACCGACGAAGCTTCAGCTTCTCTACAATAAAGCTATGTAGGTTTGGATTACCACCTATCCTTCTTCT
>CANHUF010000366.1 GCA_947463715.1 Sphingobacteriales bacterium | reverse complement strand
TATCCCGGCAAGCGTTACTATGGTGGATGCGAAGTAGTGGATGAAATAGAAAGCCTGGCGATCGACAGGTTAAAAAAAGTTTTCAATGCTTCATGGGCCAATGTTCAGCCACACAGCGGTGCACAGGCCAATACAGCTGTTTTTCTGGCCTGCCTCAAGCCGGGAGATAAAATACTGGGACTAGATCTCAGCATGGGAGGCCACCTTACACATGGCAGTCCGGCTAACTTCAGCGGCAAAACCTATCAGGCTTTTTTCTATGGTGTAGACAGGGAAACCGGTTTGGTTAACTATGAACAACTTGAAGAGACTGCCAGAAAGGAAAAACCCAAAATGATCATCTGTGGTGCCTCTGCCTATAGCAGAGATTGGGACTATGCCTGGATCAGGTCTGTAGCTGATGAAATTGGCGCATTGGTGCTTGCAGATATAGCACATCCTGCCGGATTGGTTGCAGCAGGCATCCTAAACGACCCGTTTGATCATTGTCACATTGTAACATCTACCACCCACAAAACACTCCGTGGACCACGTGGTGGTGTGATCATGATGCGTCATGATTTTGAGAACCCATTCGGGCTGAAAGATCCGAAAGGAAATATGCGGTCCATGAGTGCACTCCTCGACCTGGCAGTATTTCCGGGTATGCAGGGTGGTCCACTCGAACATGTCATCGCCGCCAAGGCAGTGGCTTTCGGAGAAATCCTTGACCCCTCATTTGCTGAATACCAGCAACAGGTTCAGCACAATGCACAAAAAATGGCAGCATCCTTTGTTGCGAAAGATTATCACCTGATCAGCGGTGGAACTGACAATCACCTGATGCTCATTGACCTGAGAAACAAAAATATCACCGGTAAAAAGGCACAGGAAACACTTGACAAAGCGCATATTACACTCAATAAAAACTCCGTACCTTACGACGATAAGAGTCCGTTTGTAACTTCAGGCATCAGAATAGGTGTGCCTGCAATTACAACAAGGGGACTCAAAACTGAACACATGCAAACTGTTGTTGAGATGATCGATAAAGTCCTGATGCATGCTGATAACGAGCAGGTTGTTGCAGCTGTAAAACAGGATGTCAAATCATTTATGCAGCAATTTCCCCTGTATCCTGAACTTGGCTAAATCTTAACTATGATACAACGCATACAAACCTTATGGCTTTTACTCAGTATTGCATCAGCTGGAGTGCTCTGCTTTTTTCCAATCTATGAAGGTCTGTTTATGAATGGCACAACACAGGCATTTGGTGTCAGAGAAAACATTTTTTTGTTTGCAGGTATTACCCTGATTGCCCTCATCAGCCTCGTTAATATTTTCTTTTTTAAAAACAGGGGCAGACAAAAAATGATTATCCTGATCAACACGCTGCTTACAGGTGGAATATTTGCAGCACAATATTTTCTGATTGAGCAACTGAAAAAAGATATAGGTATTGTTCAGGGCGACTGGCAGATGGCTGCCATGCTGCCCATATTCATCATCATCTTCCACATATTTGCATTTGCCGGTATCAGAAAAGATGAAAAATTGCTCAGCAGTGCAGACCGCATGCGTTAATTATGACAACTAATCAAGCTTATTCATTCCCGGTAAAATTTGAAGACGTGCATTATATCGCGTCTCTTTACACGGCAAATACAGACAAAATAAACGAGATATTGCATGGGACCGGCCTCAAAGCCGGTCTTCATTTTTTTGGTAAACCCACAGTAGCGCTGGGTTTGATCAAATACAAAAAATCAGATTTGGGTGCATACAACGAAATCATCCTTTCAATACCTGTAGTTAAACACCATGAGAAAACGGGATTGTCTAACTGGATAGACTTGTATGCAAATTTTAGTAAGAGAAAGGGAGGTCAGTACATCATCCATATCCCTGTAACAACACAGGTTTCTGTTGATGCAGGCAGAACATTATGGGGATACCCCAAAACCCTCTTACCCATAACACATGACTTTGAATCCGGGGGAATCAATACCCTGCTTTTGAATGAGTCAAATAAGCCAGTGATTACAGTTAAAGGCAACTCCGGTTTTGAAATCCCAATACCAGCGATGCCTTTGATGACTTATTCATTTTTGAATGAGGCTTTGCTCAAAACCACAGTGAATGTACCCTGTAAGATGAGCTGCAAAATAAATTCAGGATTAACAATCCAGGTGGCAGACCCGGATCATCCCATTGGTAAATCTATCCGGGATTGGGGCATTGAAAATAAAAAACCCATTTTCACCATTGAATCGAAACAATTCAAGGCGGGCTTCAATAAGGGACAAATCATTGCGCAATAATGTCTCAAGCTCAACGCTGATTTATACCTAAGGAAGTTGCGCAAGTAATCTTTTACGGAACCGGTGAAAATCAACTGTAATGGTATGTCTGGGCGTATTAATCTGGCTGAAATCCGGGTGTTTCAGTTCTGCCGAAATCCGTTTTTGAATATCAGCAGGACGTTTCCACTTACCAGATAATTCCCTTGCCATGATTTTACTCTGCAACTCCGAGCCCGGCCAGATGCATCCCAGGGGTTGAAACAATCCAATAAAATAAAGATTTTCAATTTCCGGATGCATCATCCTCAGCCACAGTGGTACTTCACCTGTTGAATAATCAATCAGAGATTTTTCAAAAAACGGATGTGCGATGATATATCCGGTACAGGCAACAATAATATCATATTCGCCCCGGGAACCATCTTTAAAGAAAACAGTATTCCCATTCAGGGAATCAATGTCTTGCCTTGGTTTTATCTTACCATGCCGGATGGTGAAAAACAAGTCTTCGTTGATTGTTGGATGGTGTGAACCAAGCGGACCATCCGGCTCCTGTAAGCCATAATCACTGTTACTACCGTTTCTGAAATAAAGACTCAGGGCAGAAAGTTTCTGCCAGAGTTTACGAGGAAGCCAGTGTATTTTGGTACTGAAAACATCTGCAGGTTTACCCATCATGAACTTAGGCGCAATCCAATATCCCCTCCTCCAGCTCATGTCTACAGAAGTTGCGACCCTGCTGCTTTCAACCGCTACATCACAGGCAGAGTTTCCTCCTCCAATCACCAGCACCCGCTTACCGGCAAATCTGGAGAACTTCTTTACTTCATGAGAATGAATGATTTCACCAGCAAATGTTCCCGGATATTCAGGCATCCGCGGCAGCCAGTGATGACCATTACAAACAGCCAGGGCATCAAAAACTTCAGTTGATTCTTCATCATTGCACTGAACAGTGACCTGCCATTTACCATCAGGCAGTTGCTCACAATTTTTAACAAGCGTTTTGAACCGGATCAATGGGTACAATTCAAAATACCGCGCGTAATCCTGAAAATATTTAGCTAGGTGCTTGTGGGAAGGATAATCTGGATAGTATGCCGGCATTGGAAAGTCAGCATACTCACTCAGTGTTTTGGAAGAAATGATATGTGTTGTTTCAAAAACAGAACTGTGTCCAACCTCTTCTGTGAAAACCCAGTTCCCTCCCACGTCAGAACCCAGATC
>CANHUF010000365.1 GCA_947463715.1 Sphingobacteriales bacterium | reverse complement strand
TCCGCATAATCTATATCGTCCATGTGCGACATGCCGCCATTTGGGTGCCGGGCTGAGAGATAGCGGCGCAGCAGCGCAAATTGCTCCTCCGTTGCCCAAGGCTGGCAAGCGGTGACATGCAGATCAGCATGTTTTTTCAGCAAGCGGCGCTGGCTGGTATTGGGCTTAAACTCGCCCGCGACAACACGCACCGAAACACAGGCGGAACAGTCCATGCAGCTGGGGCGATAGGCAACCGCCTGACTGCGGCGAAAGCCAATCCGGCTCAACGCTTCGCTCAATTCGGTCGCGTGCCCGCCGGATAAATCGGTGAAGACTTTGCGTTCCAGCTTGCCCGGCAAATAGGGGCAAGGGGCCGGGCTGGTCACGAAAAAGCGGGGAAACCGAAATTGGGCCGTCACGGCGGCGACATCCTTTTCCTAAGGCCTTTCCTACCGCTGCGGGCGGCCGGGGCGTTGGGTCTTTTATGTCCGGTTACGGCCCTGCTGAAAAGGCCTTTTACTTCCAAAGTCGGTTAACTTGTCCGTCAGTCTGGTTCGACCAGGCTAACGTCGTAGCCCCCTGCGGCCAAAGCGGTGATCAGCGCCTGCAAATGGGCTGCATCGCGCAATTCGCATTCAATATCGGTGATCAGGCCCTTGGCCGGCAAGTTGGTGAAAACGCGCTGGTGATAGATTTCCAGCACATTGGCATCCTGTTCGGCAAAAATGCCAAAGACGCGGAACAGCGCGCCGGGTCGATCCTGCAAGCGCAAGCGGACGCGGGCCAAACGCCCGGATCGGGCCAGATCGCGCAACAGCACATTGGCAAGCAGGCGCGTGTCGATATTGCCGCCGCACAGGACGATGCCAACATTGCGGCCTTTGAACCGATCGGGATTGGCTAAGAGTGCGGCAAGGCCCGCGGCCCCTGCACCTTCCACCACCGTCTTTTCAATTTGCAACAACAGGCTGACGGCCTGCTCCAAATGGCGTTCGCCCACCAGCTGAATATCATCCACTTGGGCTGCAACAAATTGGCGCGTCAAATCCCCGGGATATTTGACCGCAATCCCCTCGGCCAGCGTATCGCCGCCAATGGGTAGGTCGCTGCCTTTGAGGATATTGTACATGCTGGGGAAGAGCTCTGCCTGAACGCCGATGATTTCGGCATCGGGCTTTAGCGCGCGGGCAACGGTTGAAATGCCAGAGATGAGACCGCCGCCACCAATCGGCACGGCAAAGCAATCCAGCTCTGGCGCATCTTCGAGCATTTCCAACGCCAGCGTGCCTTGCCCGGCAATAATTTCTGCTTCGTCAAAGGGATGCACAAAGGTCAGATGCTCGGCCTGTTCCAGCTCACGCGCATGGGCATAGGCCTGATCAAATGTTTCCCCGAACAAGACGACGCGCGCATCATGGCTTTGTGTCTGCATGACTTTCACGATCGGAGTCGGCTTCGGCATGACGATCGTCACCGGCACGCCCAGCCTTTTGCCATGATAGGCCAGACCCTGTGCATGATTGCCCGCAGAGGCTGCAATCACGCCGGTCTTGCGCTCTTTTTCGCCCAGTTGGAGGAGGCGATTCAGCGCCCCCCGCTCTTTATAAGCAGCTGTAAACTGGAGGTTTTCAAACTTCAGCCAGACATTGGCCCCGGTCAGTTCTGACAGCGTCTGGCTGCGCAGCGTTGGCGTGCGCACAATGGAGGCACGAATGCGGTCATGTGCCGCGCGCACATCGGCGAGAGTGACGGGAAGGGTGTTCTGGTCTGCCATAATGGGCGGCGCTTAGCCTATCTGCTGCCGATATGGAAATCGCCAGGTAGATCAAAAGAGGCAATATCGCGCTCTGGCGTCCCGGCGCATCTGTGCGTAATGAGACTTTATGGCAAAAATCGCATTCATTGGTCTTGGCGTCATGGGGGGTCCGATGGCCCGGCATTTGGCCCAAGCCGGCCACGAGATGGTCGTCTATAACCGCACCCGCGCTAAGGCGGAAAACTGGGTTGCCCAGCATGGCGGCACGGTTGCATCTTCCCCGGCAGAGGCTGGAGACGGCGTTGATGCTGTGATCAGCTGTGTTGGCGCGGATGAGGATCTGGCGGCGGTCACGCTGGGTCGCGACGGCGCGTTTCGCACGATGAAGGCGGGCAGCGTTTTCATTGACCACACCACAGTGTCGGCGCGAATCGCCCGGCAGCTTGCGGTTGAAGCCAAGGGATCGGGCGTCATGGTTGTCGATGCCCCCGTCACAGGCGGGCAGATTGGGGCGGAACAGGGCACGCTGACCCTCATGTGCGGCGGGCGGGATGCCGCCATTGCTGCGGCCAGCCCCTTTATGCAGGCCTATTCCAAAAAGATCGTTCATGTCGGCCCGTCGGGCGCGGGGCAGACCACCAAGATGGTCAATCAAATCACCTTTTCAGGCATCATCCAAAGCTTGTCAGAGGCGATGCGCTTTGCCCAAGCAGCCGACCTTGATCTCGATAAGGTGTTTGAGTCGATCTCTGGCGGCGCTGCCTCCAGCTGGCAGATGCTCAATCGCTGGGAAACCATGGCCAAGGATGAATTTGATTTTGGCTTTGCGGTGGATTGGATGCGCAAGGATCTGGGCCTTGCGCTGGAAGAGGCGCGATCCAATGGAGCAACCCTGCCGCTCGCGGCGCTCATCGACCAATTTTACGCCGAGGTGCAGGACATGGGCGGCGGCCGTCAGGATACCAGCGCGCTGATCCGCCGTCTGAAGGCAAAGTGATGCCGCGCAGACCAGCGGCGCTTGTTGCGGCAGTCGGCCTTGTCCTTGCGGCCATGCCCGCCCAGGCAGACACGCTGATCGAAAACGTCAATGGCCTAACGCTGGATGCTCGTGGGGAAGTCATCCGTTTTTCCGGCATGGTCATTGGCACGGATGGAAAGGTGGCGCGACTGATCCCGATGAAGGGCAGCCAGCCTGACCCCACCTTAGCCAAGCCGCGCAAGACCGATCGTAAGGCGCCGCCTGTTGCCTATAGCTTCCGGCTGGATGGGCAGGGCCGCACCCTCATGCCGGGGCTGATCGACGCGCATGGCCATGTCATGGGGCTGGGCATTCAGCGATTGACGCTCGACCTCAGCGACACGACCAGCCTTGCCGAGGCGCAGGCGAAAATTGCGGCCTATGCGCGCGCCAACCCCAATCGCAAATGGATCATTGGTCGGGGCTGGAATCAGGAAAGCTGGAAGCTGGGCCGCTTCCCGACCGCCGCTGAATTGGATGTGGTCGTTGCCGATCGCCCGGTCTGGCTCGAGCGGGTTGATGGCCATGCTGGGTGGGCGAACAGCGCGGCAATGGCTGTGGCCGGAATTACGGCGGCGCCCAAAAGCCCGGCGGGCGGACAGATTCAGATGACGGGCGCAAAGCCAAGCGGTGTCTTCATCGATGCTGCTGCCGATCTGGTCGCGCGTCACGCCCCGCAACCTTTGGCGAAAGAACGCGACCTTGCCCTTGCCAAGGCGCAAGAGGCGCTCCTCTCGCTTGGGATTACCGCAATCGCCGATATGGGCAGCACGCTTGA
>CANHUF010000364.1 GCA_947463715.1 Sphingobacteriales bacterium | reverse complement strand
GACCCGGCCAGTGGCACAAAAAAAGAACTTTATAAGGAAGAACAAAAAACATGGATAGACCTCGATGATCAGGGCGGTCGCATCACTTTTCTTCCAGGTAAAAAAGGATTTATCCTGCAAAGCGACAAAGATGGCTGGGAACAATTGTACTGGCATGCTATGGATGGCTCCCTGAAAAATAAAATCACCAGCGGAAACAACTGGAGTACTTCAGTTAAATACATAGACACCCTGAAAAATGTGGTTTATTTCACCTCCAGGCAGGAAAATTCTGCACGGACAGACCTCTACAGGGTTGACATGGATGGGAAAAACCAGCAGCGACTCACTTTCGGGGAGTTCACCCACAATGTTTCATTATCCACGAGGGGCAGCTATTTCATCAGTACCTATTCCAATGCGGGCACCCCGGATAAAATGGCACTGATCAACAACAAGGGTAAACTAGTCATCGAACTCGGCGATGCCAAAGGTGCTGACTTCAGCAACCTTGAATTGGCTAAAACAGAAATCATCAGGATTCCTTCTGAAGACGGACTCTTCCAGCTACCCATCCGGATTACCTGGCCTTTGAATTATGACCCGGCAAAAAAATACCCGGTGATGATTAATATCTATGGCGGTCCGAATGCAGGCACAGTAAGGGATGGATGGCAGTTTAGCGGACAAACACAATGGTGGGCGAAGGAAGGATTGATACAGGTTGCGATGGACCACCGCTCAAGCGGACATTTCGGGAAAAACGGCATCAACTACATGCACCGCAACCTCGGACAATGGGAGCTGAAAGACTGGATCACCATCGTCAAATGGCTGCGTGAACATGGAGCAGACTCAACCAGGGTTGGTATCGCAGGATTCAGCTACGGCGGTTACATGACTTGCATGGCACTCACAGCTGGTGCAGGTTATTTTACACATGGACTTGCCGGTGGTAGCGTTACAGACTGGAAACTATACGACACGCATTATACCGAACGCTTCATGGATACCCCTGCAGAAAATCCTGATGGTTACACAGCAGGTAACGTGATGACCTATGCCAATAACTACAAGGGACTACTCAGGATATACCATGGCACCATGGATGACAATGTACACATGCAAAACAGCCTGCAGCTGGTCAAAAAACTCCAGGACAGCAAAAAGCATTTTGAATTCATGCTTTACCCCGGAGGCAGGCATGGTTGGGGCGGTAATCAGCAATCCCATTCCACCAACGAAAACAACAGTTTCATTTATACACACCTCCTGCAAAAGGAAATACCCGCAGCAATGGTGAGGTAATGAGAGAATTTAGTTGAGCTTGCCTGCCAAAGGCAGGAGAATTTAGTTGAGAGATGAGAGTAGATAGAGGGAGTTGAGAGAGTTTAGTTGAAAGTTGAGAGATGAGAGTAAATAGAGGGAGTTGAGAGAGTTTAGTTGAAAGTTGAATATTTTGTAATTTCTAATTATCTTCATTTCAAACCATTTCTCTCAACTCTCAACTCTCAACTCTCAACTCTCAACTCTCAACTCTCAACTCTCAACTCTCAACTATACTTGCCCATATGACTCCAAAAAGACTATTCGACTGCATTGACTGGCAAATGGCCCAGTTTCCTCAGGAAGACATGCTCGCCGCCAAGGAAGATGGTGTGTGGAAGAAATATAGAACCAAGGATGTCAAGCGCTTGGTCGACAGCCTGAGTATGGGGTTGATGAAAGCCGGAATTGGTTTTCAGGATGGCACCATCGAAGGCAGGGACAAAATCGCTGTACTCAGTAACAACCGTCCGGAGTGGCTGATTCTCGATATGGCCGTTCAGCAAACCGGTGCTGTCCTCACGCCTATCTACCCAACCATCAATGTCAATGAGCTGGAGTTCATCCTAAACGACGCGTCGGTTAAACTGGTGTTTGTGAGTGATAAGGACCTTTACGAAAAGGTGCAGTCGATCCGCCACGCTACCCCCACAGTACAGGCCGTATACACATTCAATGAAATCCAGCAGGCGCTGCACTGGAAAGACCTCCTGCATACCGGCACTGAAGAAGAAATACAACATTTACAGGCTACAAAAGACAAAGTCAAAGCTGAAGAACTGGCAACAATACTCTACACTTCAGGCACTACCGGATTTCCTAAAGGCGTCATGCTGAGTCACCACAACATCCTCGATAACATCATGAATGTGGAGGAGATCCTCGAACCAGTATGTGGACCTAAAGACCGCTCCCTCAGCTTCCTGCCACTGAACCATATCTTTGAAAGGGTGGTCAGCTATATCTACATGTACAGAGGTGTTTCCATCTACTATGCAGAAAGCCTGGATACAATCGGAGACAACCTTAGAGAAGTAAAACCCAGCCTGTTTTCTACTGTGCCCCGGCTTCTTGAAAAAGTATATGAAAGGATCATCAACAAGGGAAGAGAGCTTACCGGCATCAAGAAAACCCTTTTCTTCTGGGCGGTATCTGTGGGTAACAAGTATGAGGTGGATAAAAATCAGGGGATCTTCTACAATATTCAACTCGCCATTGCCAATAAACTCATTTTTTCCAAATGGAGGGAAGGCCTTGGTGGTCATGTCAGGGCGATTGTAACGGGTGCAGCTGCCTGTCAGGTTCGTTTGCTGCGTGTTTTCACTGCTGCCAAAATTGTGGTGATGGAAGGTTATGGTCTCACCGAAACATCTCCTGTTATCAGTGTGAACCGATTCGATGCCGGCGGCAGACGCTTTGGTACAGTGGGTAAAGTCATCCGCAATGTTACCGTCAAACTTGCTGAAGACGGAGAAATCTGTTGCCAAGGTTCCAATGTGATGCTGGGATACTACAAAAGGCCGGACCTCACTGCAGAATGTATCGACAGTGAAGGATGGTTCCATACGGGAGATATCGGAGTTTGGACTGAAGGCGATTTCCTGAAGATAACAGACAGAAAGAAAGAAATCTTTAAGACCAGTGGTGGCAAATATGTGGCACCTCAGCCCATAGAGAACAAGATGAAGGAATCACCTTATATCGAGCAGATGATGGTGGTAGGAGCAGAACGCAAGTTCACAGCAGCCCTCATTGTTCCATCTATGGAAAGCCTCAGGAGCTGGTGTGAAAAGAATGATGTAGATACCTCTTCAGCAGATAAAATACTCAACAATCCCAAAGTACTTGAGCATTATAAAACCATTGTGGAAAGATTTAATCTCCAGTTCAACCCCGTTGAACAGGTGAAGAAATTCGAGCTCCTCAATGCGGAATGGACCATCAACGGTGGTGAACTCACTCCAACACTGAAGCTGAAAAGAAAGGTCATCATGAGCAAGTATGAAGATGTGATCGAAGGGATTTATGCATAGTAGCGTATACAAATAAACAGTCAACACAGCTCACCTAAATCAGCCCTAAATCACACTAACCCGTGATTTGGGGCTTTTTTTATTTATGTATTTCATTGACTTATTAAAAGATAAACAAACAGATTTTAATCGTTTATCGCTGTATAATTATGCAATTTTATAGAGAAAATACACTGCTGAAAAGTCTTTTAAACATTATGACTG
>CANHUF010000363.1 GCA_947463715.1 Sphingobacteriales bacterium | reverse complement strand
CCATATCTTATTCCTGCACAAAATGCTGTTTCAGGAAAACAAAACATCGCCATTGCCGCTCAAAACTGCCACCACAAAACTTCCGGAGCCTTCACAGGAGAAGTTTCAGTTGATATGCTGGAATCAATTGATATCAAATATGTTGTCATTGGTCACTCAGAAAGAAGGGAATATTTCGCAGAAAGCAATGAAATGCTCGCTGAGAAAACTGATCTGTGTCTTGCCAAAGGAATAACGCCAATCTTCTGTTGTGGTGAACCTTTATCTATCCGCGAAGCAGGAACTGAGAATCAGTATGTAGAGCAACAGTTGAATCAATCTCTGTTTCACCTTGATAATCAGCAGATTGAAAAAATTGTTATTGCATACGAACCTATCTGGGCTATTGGTACCGGAAAAACTGCTACATCTGCTCAGGCTCAGGAAATGCACGCCCACCTGCGTCAGGTTATTGCTTCAAAGTATGGCCATGAAACTGCAGAAAAAATATCTATCCTTTATGGGGGCAGTGTAAAAGGGGCCAATGCTTCTGAAATATTCTCACAGCCTGATGTTGATGGCGGACTCGTGGGAGGTGCCTCACTGGTAGCTGCAGAATTTGTACAGGTAATAAACGGACTGAAAAGCTAATCAGCAGATTAATTCTTTAGCTTTTCAACAAGCTCAATATATTCCCCCATCGCGGTTTCTTTTGATTTGCCGAGTTGAGATAACCAGGCATCATATTTGGCTTTGGCCACAAAATCAAAAGGATTTTCAGGTGGGGGATTATTGTTATCGCCCTCATTGGCTTGTTTATAAAGGGAATATAGTGCCAAAAGGCTGTCATTACTTGGTCTGTCTCGCAGCATTTCCACTTCTTTCACGGCCACTTCAAACTGTTCTCTCAAATTATCCATAGAAGACGAAAATACAAGTTTTACAGGGATTTCAAAATGATTAACTTTGCGCTGCCATAATGATTTGAATCTAAACCCCTTATCATTATCAATTTTCATGAAACAAATCAGAAATTTTTGCATCATCGCCCACATTGACCATGGGAAGTCTACCCTTGCAGACAGATTACTGCAATCCACAAATACAATCAGTGAAAGAGAAATGAAGGACCAGGTTCTTGATGATATGGACCTTGAAAGAGAAAAAGGTATTACCATCAAGAGTCATGCTATCCAGATCAATTATAAACATACAGACGGTCAATCCTATACACTTAACCTGATTGATACACCCGGTCACGTTGATTTCAGCTATGAGGTGAGTAGAGCCCTCGCAGCCTGCGAAGGAGCACTTTTACTGGTAGATGCTACCCAGGGTATTCAGGCTCAAACCATATCTAATCTTTACCTTGCTGTTGACAATAACCTGGAAATCATACCCGTCATCAACAAGATTGACATGGACGGTGCCATGATCGAAGAGGTTAAAGACCAGATCATTGATCTGATTGGCTGCAAGCCTGAAGAAATACTCCTTGCTAGCGGAAGAACGGGTATTGGAATTGAGGCCATATTGGAGGCAATTGTATCGCGCATCCCCAGTCCGAAAGGCAACCCTGATGCACCGTTACAAGCACTTATATTCGACTCTGTTTTCAACTCGTTCAGGGGTATTATCGTCTATTACAGAATCATGAATGGTTCAATCAAAAAGGGCGAAAAAATCAAGTTCGTGTCAACAGACATGGATTATGGTGCTGATGAAGTGGGTATCCTAAAACTATCCATGCAGGAGGAAAAGGAAGTAAAATGTGGTGACGTGGGGTATTTGATTACGGGTATCAAAAATGCCAAGGAGGTTAAAGTAGGTGATACCATTGTTAGTGCTGCCAACCCCGCTCCAATGATAAAAGGCTTTTCTGAAGTAAAACCAATGGTATTTGCCGGTATCTACCCGGTAAATACAGAAGATTTCGAAGAGTTGAGGGAATGTATGGATAAGCTCCAGTTGAATGATGCATCACTGACTTATGAGCTGGAAACATCCCAAGCACTGGGTTTTGGATTTCGATGCGGATTCCTGGGATTGTTGCACATGGAAATCATCCAGGAAAGGTTGGAGCGTGAATTCAACCAGACTGTTATCACCACAGTGCCCAACGTAAGCTTCATAGCTTATGGAACGCGTGGACAAAAAATCCTGGTTAATAATCCGAGTGAGATGCCTGAACCTACGCAAATGGACAAAATCGATGAACCATTCATCCGGGCACAAATCATCACAAAACCTGATTATATAGGCAATATCATGACGCTGTGTTTGGGTAAGCGGGGCATGCTGATAAACCAGAGCTACCTCACGCAAACACGTGTTGAGCTTATTTTTGAAATGCCACTTACAGAGATTGTATTTGACTTCTATGATAAGTTGAAAAGCCAGACCAGGGGTTATGCTTCATTCGACTATGTTCCCATAGAATACCGTGAAAGCGATATCGTTAAAATGGATATTCTTTTGAATGGAGATAAGGTAGATGCCCTGTCTGCACTGATTCACAGGAGCAGGGCACAGGATTTTGGCAGAAAACTTTGTGAGAAATTGAAAGAACTGCTTCCCCGTCAACAATTCCAGATAGCTATTCAGGCTGCTATTGGTGCTAAGGTAGTAGCCCGTGAAAATATTTCTGCGATGCGTAAAGATGTTACTGCCAAGTGTTATGGTGGTGATATCAGCCGTAAGCGTAAACTCCTGGAAAAACAGAAGGAAGGTAAGAAGCGGATGAGACAAATCGGTAATGTGGAAGTACCTCAGGAAGCCTTCCTGGCTGTGTTGAAACTGGATGACTGATTCGTCAGTTATCCTTTTTTACGGGTGGTAACTTCTTTTCTACGGCTGGATTTACAAGCGGTGCCTGTCCGTCTTCAAGTTTCTGATTAAAAACCTTGTCGATGTGCATCCATTGCCCCTTCATCCATTTAAATCCTTCATAATCACCGTCTGGATGATAGGTGAACTTCTTCGCAGGTTCATTGGTTTCTGAAATGAGATGGTCATAAATGATTAACTCAAGCTCATCATCATACATCATCCTGGCATTACCATTTTTCTTGTACTCTATCCAGAACCTTGACTGTGACTTTTTGGGAATGGTATCTTCGGCAAAACTGAAGAATGGTCCGCCAAAAACCGGATTTCCACCCTGGTCAAAACGAAGCACCTCTAGTCTTTTTTTGGTACTCCGGATAGAATTTTCATCATAACCGAATAAGGTGTAAATCTTTTTCTGCTGCCATTCATGCATGAGCACACGGTAATAGATTGCCCCAATCCACCATTCATTGCTGGTGATTGTATCTGCCTGATTATTTATCAACCGGGATCTGTCAATTAACGGAAAACGTACTAAACTCCCGTCCGGTGTATTCATTTGAATGGCGCCATGTCTCCTGTGAACGTCTTCGTCTTTACTTACCTGCCAGGTGAAGATCCTGAAAGCACTATCTGGCGCATATACGCGTGAAATGGTGAGCAACGAATCAAATGGATAATGAAAAGAATGTTTTGTTTTGAGTGCGCGCATCAATATGCGGGTGAAAAAACTATCTG
>CANHUF010000362.1 GCA_947463715.1 Sphingobacteriales bacterium | reverse complement strand
GTTGGAGGTGAGGTGATACAATTCAGGCATGATGCGGGCCTTGACCCTTTTCTGATCGCAAACCTCGATACAGTCGCGTATGGAGCCCTGTTCAGTATGGGGGAGTGAAATGATTACTTCGTCAATGGGCTCCCGGGAAAGTATATCTCCCAACTGTTCTGGTTTGCCCAAATAACGGCTGCCATCAATGTCTACGGCTTCATGATCCAGAAAACCTAAACACTTGTAGCCATAATAAAAGTGTTCAGAAAGGGTGTTATAAAAATCAATGGAAGGGCCATTAACGCCTACAATAACGATATTCTCATATGTTGTTCCCAGGTGAAAGGCTGCATGTTGCTTCTTGCGCACAAAATATTTGAGCAACACGGTAATGCAGAAATGCAGACCGATAAACATGCTGAAAGCAAAGCTTACCTGGTAGTTGGGCTGCATGAAAAATAAAAATGAACTGAGCAGTACGGTAAAGATGATATTGGTGTATATGTTTACAACTATCTCTTCGGTATATTTTTTGGATCGCCTGTTTCTGTAGAGCTTGCTTACCTGGGCGGACAAAAACCACAAGGATATTAACAGAAAGATGAAGAAAAAATCTGAAACAGATTTCGGAAAAACAAAACTGCCGTTGGGCCAATAGGTTGCGAAAATAAAAGACAAGACGAGCGTCGGGGCGTCTATGGTGTATTGCAGCCTGGAATAGAACCTCGGACTCCTGGGCATAAAATTATTCAGCCTGTTTTAGGTATGTGGTTTTTAAGGGTGGAAAGATACAAAGATGTGATGGTATCCCAATCATATTTGGTGCCAATTCCATCCCGGGTGATGCTTTTTCTCGATTTTATCTCTTCGGGATGGCTTTCGGCCCAGTTGATAAAATTGGTGATGGATTCGGGATCTTTCTGAAAATAGTATCCGTATTTTTCTTCCTGAAGCACTTCCCTGCTGAAAACAGTATCCAATGCTGCAATGGCTGTGCCATAACCCATGGCTTTGAGCAAGGTGGGATTGGTGCCTCCAAACTCATGTCCGTGGAAATAGACATAGCAGTTGTGGTATAATTCTGCAAGCTCTGTGGGGTCTTTGATATAACCTGTGAAGATCACCCTGGGGTCTTTCTCAGATTTAACAGCATCAGCATAATCGTCTTTGTAGGGTACATCTCCAACAATTACCAGCTTTCGGGTGGAATTGGATTCTACAAATCCTTTCAGGATGATGTCTGCATTGTTGTCTGGTATCAGCCTCCCAACTATCAGGTAATAATCTTCAATATTCAGGAGCCACTTGCGGATTAGCGGGGTCATCCGGCTCTTCTTCACATAAGCACCATAGGCTATGACAACACTGTCTCTTCCAAACTTTTCCATGTAAATCTTCCGCATGGCTTCGGCATCAGTGATGATGGTATCAAAAAACCAGGTAGCCATCCTCGCTGCTATCCTAAAATAAACCGCTCCAAGTCCCTTCCATTTGGGTCTGAGCCACTCAAGGCCGTCTACATTGATGGCGCAGGGCTTGCCGCATATTTTGGCGATGAGTCCAAACGGGCCATTAGCTGCATTAAGGGCCAGGATCACATTTGCCCTGCTGAATCCGGCATGCCAGAAAGCCATGAAACTATGCACAGGCTGGCTCAGCGTTTTTGACCGTATTGTGGGGATATAAACCAGTTTCACCCCCAGGTAGGTTTTGGGTTTTGTCTTGAAGAGGTGACTGTGACAATACACCGTAACCTCAATGCCCTGCTTTACCAGGCGCTCTGCTATTTCCTTGACAAGGGTTTCATAACCACTGTACACATGGGGATATCCCCTTGAACCAATGATGGCTATCCTAAATGGTTTCGATGACATCAAGCATGTTTTTTTCGTAAGCCTCTTTGGTAAAATATTCCTCAACCCGGTCTTTGGCATTGCGGCCATACCTTGCAGCAATCCGGTGATCGAGAGATGGCAGGGTCAGCATCGCAGCCTGATCCATATACGCCATTGAAATATAAGTACCTGTTTCATTCTTTTCCACAATCTCCCTGGAGCCTCCGGTAATGGTGCAAACCACAGGTTTGCCTGCATGCATGGCTTCCAGCAATACGGTAGGGAAGGGATCCGGACCGGTTGAAGGGAGCATGAATGAATCGATGGCAGCATAGAAAGATGGCATGTCGTCGCAAAAGCCAATGTAATGAACATAATCCTCCAGGTTGTTTTCCCTGATGTACTGCTTCATGTTATCCAGTAAGTATTCATAACCGGGATAAGGATCCCCTGCAATTACATAATGAATATATTTTCTGTCCCGGTTAAGGTATTTGGCAATCTGCAGAAACTCCATCTGTCCCTTCCAATAATGTATCCTGCTGGCCATGCCAAGCAGTTTTACGTCTTGCGGAATATTGTATTTATCCCTGAACCGCTCCCTTGCTCCCTCCGGCGCCTCTTTAAACTCGATGCCGTTGTAGATACGGGTTAACTTCCCTTCTGGCACCATGGGCTGCCAGTGGTTGAGAACGGCATCAGACACTACAACAGACTTGTCTGCCCAGCGGTTGAGGAGGTACCCGATGAACCGCTTGAGTAAAAAGGGTTTTTCAATGATCTCATGCACATGCCAAAGGTGTTTCACACCGGTTCGCCAGGCTACCCATCCTCCAATCCATACCGCTGTGGTATTGGAAAAAATTAGGTCTGTCTGCTCGCTTTTCACGAGCTTTTGCAGCGCTGATGAGGCCTTCCAGAGCATCTTCAGCCTGTTCATGATTCCGCTCAGGTTGTAATACTTTTTGCGGATAACACCCAGGTTGATGAGGCTGAAAGGGATGCCGGCTTCAGTAAGTCTGGTTGTAAGCGGACCATCACCGGATAAAACTACATGGCACTTGTGTCCTTCCCGTTGCAGCATCTCAGCAGTCTGTAAGAAAATTTTACTTGCACCATACAGGTCTGAAGATCCATGCAGGAGGAGTATATTCATAGGTTAGCAATTGTGTTTTTTCTATGCTTAATGACTCTTGCAGGCACACCGGCAACGATGGAATAAGGCGGTACATCCCGGCTTACTACCGCTCCTGCAGCAACTACTGCACCGCGACCAATTCTCACCCCATCCAGTATCACGCTGTTGGCGGCTATCCAGCAGTCGTCTTCAATCACCACACCCTTTTGGGTAACGCCCTGTTCTTTCATGGGAACATCCACTCCTGCTATCACATGGTTCTCGGCATAGATGCTCACCCTTGGTGAAATCATCACATTGCTGCCAATCTGTATCAGTCCTGAACAGCCGATGTAAGCATAAGGACCAATATTAGAATGATCGCCTATTATAAGACCCGCGCCAATGGCTCCACCATAGAGGTTGGCCGGCCTGATGGTGGCATATTTGCCGATGGTTACCCTGTTACCCAATTTTATGCCTCCCTTTGCCAGACAATTTATTTCCGCACCGTCCTCTATAATAAGATCCCTGCCGGCATGCAACCTGCTGCCGTATGCCAATCTTACACCCCTCCCTACAAGCACCTTGCCTGCTGTATGCCCCATGAAAAGTCTGAGCCACAATCC
>CANHUF010000361.1 GCA_947463715.1 Sphingobacteriales bacterium | reverse complement strand
CATTGCCCTTCCATTTGGTTGCTGCTATAACCGGACTAACAAGCTTAATGTATCGCTGGTTATCCTCCACTACTTCGATAGCTTCATTGGATTGTGCAACCAGATATGTTTTGATCGGAAACCATTTAGTTGTGTCATCTTTTTGGCGGCGTGATCTTGTTATTTTGAATGTTAACCTTCCAGTGTTATCTATACTGCCACTATCTGCAGCCTCTCGGATAATTGATGTGTTGATTTGCTTTTTTGTTCCGAGGTTCAGGTAAACTGTCGAATCAAGTTGGTATGTGATATATTTACCTTTATTTAATGGGAAATACGTTGAAGCTGGCGTGAATGAAAGGGATTCTGTTTCCTTCTCACAGGAAATAAGCATGATTAGGGGTATAAATAATATAAAAATCCTGTAATGCATCAGTTTGTTCTTTGTATAATGCCTCCCCCAATTACATCATCACCTTCATAGAATACAGCTGATTGTCCGGGTGCTATTCCTTTTGCGGCATCATAAAAGTTAACGCCAATTCCTTCTGCTTTGGTATGCAGTGTTCCATTACTACCGAAATCTTTGTATCGGATACGTATTACGGCATCCATGCCATCCTGAATTCCTTCATATTTTATGAAGTTTAATTTACCCACTAGCATTTCTTTTTGCAGTAAATCTTCTTCATCCCCAAGGGTTACCGTGTTTGTTACCGGATTGATGGACGTAACGAAAACTGGTTTTCCCATAGCTATATCCAATCCCTTACGTTGGCCAATTGTATAAAATGGGTATCCTTTGTGTTTACCCAGAATTTTTCCCGACTTGTCTATAAAATTCCCACCATTTACGCTGGTTTCAAGTCCTTCTACATTTCTTTTTAAAAACCCACGGTAGTCATTATCTGGAACAAAACAGATCTCATAGCTTTCATTCTTTTTGGCCAGTTCAGGATAGCCAAAATCATGTGCCATTTGCCTGATGGCAGTTTTACGGAATTTTCCCAGTGGTAAAATGGTCCTGCTCAATAAATCCTGTTGCAAGCCCCAAAGCACATAGCTTTGATCTTTGGTCTCATCCAAGCCTTTGCTGATGACAAATCTCTCATTATCGTGTTGCCTGATATTAGCGTAATGACCAGTGGCAATAAATGCACAATCCATGGCATCTGCTCTCTTCAGAAGGGCCCTCCACTTAATATGTGTATTACACATAACACAGGGATTAGGAGTTCTTCCGGCAAGGTATTCTTCAATAAAATTATCAACTACAAAATCACCAAATTCATCCCGAATATCCAGTATATAATGGGGGAAACCATGCTGCACTGCGGCTGCACGGGCGTCGTTAAATGAATCAATGTTACAGCAACCTGTTTCTTTCTTACTGCCGCCGGAAGTTGCGTAATCCCAGGTTTTCATGGTTATCCCAATAACCTCATAGCCTTCCTCGTGCAACATCAATGCTGCCACAGTGCTGTCAATTCCACCACTCATTGCCACCAATACCTTACCGTGCCTGCTCATTTTTTTATGTAAAGTTAAGGAAAGGGGGAGCGTCTGCCATCAATTAGTCTATCAGGTTGTTTTTTACTGCATAAAAAACCAGTCCGGCAGTATTCTTCAAGCCAAATCTCTCCATAAGTCTGTCTTTAATAGATTCAACTGTTCTGGCAGATATTTCCATTTTTTGTGCAATCTCTGAAGCTGTAAATTCAAGGCATAACAGCCGGATTACTTCCTTTTCCTTTTCTGAAATATTAATTTCAGTATTCAGTGATGGGATTGTTTTGTTTTTCGCAGATTTTTTGAGGAGTACCCTGTTCACAAAATTGTTCAGGTAATATCCCCGAGCCATAACTTCCATGATGGCTTTTTTAATTTCTGCGGGGTCAGCATTTTTAAGGAGATATCCGTTAGCCCCATTTTCCATGAGGTGACTAACAAACCTCTCATCTTCATACATGGTTAGTATTAGAATCCTGATATTAGGAAATCTCTTGCTGATCTCTTTTGTTGTTTCAATACCATCCTTTCCGGGCATTCTGAGGTCAAGGAGAACTATATCTGGTTGTTCGCCCTGTAATTTTTCAAGAAGGTCGTCACCATTTTCGGCTTCAAAAATGAAGGAAATATTCGTGTAAGGCCTGAGTGAAAGAATTACACCTTTTCTGAAGATCTTGTGATCGTCAGCTATGCCAACGCTAATGTTGCTCATGCGGAAGGTTTAGTTCAAATGACGCAACAAATATACACTATCAGGCATTTGCAGCCTTCTGAAGAGGAATTTCTATCGTTACTTTAAAGAAAGTTTGTGAATTATCCTTTTCAAACTTGATTTGTCCATCCAGAACTTTGATCCTGCTTTGGATATTCTTTAATCCAAGTCCGATTGAACTTTTATTCATTTTTTCAAAATCATCCTGATTTATCCCTTTTCCATCATGGTGGAAACGGATATAAAAATTTCCTTCATTGATATTTTGGGTGATGTGAATGAAACTAGCATTGCTATGTTTCAGTACATTGTTTACAAGTTCTTGAGTAACCCTGAATAGCAGTAATTCTTTTTGCGGTTGAAGTCGCTCACGGTAGTCATGAAAGCGGCAATTGGCATTGATGGCACCGGAACCGCTTATCTTCTGAAATAAGTCGTTCACAGCTGATTCAAGTCCGAAGTTTTTCAGGGTAGGGGGCATCAGGCTGTGAGAGATATTTCTAATGAGTTGAATGGTATCATCAATGATGTTTTTGGCATTGTTAATGCTTTGGAGTTGGGTTGAAATATCCTGATGAACAAGGTTGTCGTTGAGGTAAAGTCGGGCAGTAGCCAGTAGGGGACCAGCATCATCATGCAGGTCAGCAGCAATGCGCTGTCTTTCTTCTTCCTGCCAGCGTATGGACGCATTGAGAAGAATTTGTTGCTGTTGCTCCTCCATTACTTGAAGCTGTTGCTGGTATTTAATCACTTTCCGTTGATGAAAAACGATGAATGCAACCAGGCCAACAGCCAATACGAGCATTCCTAACGTTCCCAATAGGAGTACGTACGATACATTGGACGCAGCGAAGATTATTAACGGGTGCATTTAAATTTTTTGAAAAGTCCTGTTGTTTTGAGTTTCAGTTTTTCTGCTGGCTAATATGCCAACACTCATCAGTAATGTCATCAGGATTTTGGAAATGGCTACAATATAATCATAGAGGTTGGAAAATTCTTCGTTTTCAAAATTATTTTGTGATAGAATGAAAAGAAAGAATGTTCCAGCAAAGAATAATATAAGACTGAATGCAAATAAAACTGGGAATGAATACAGTGGTTTCCCTGTTGATATTTGTTCATAAAGCGTTAATATACAATAGAATAAGATTAAAATCGACTCAACCCCAGTTGGTAGGGAATCAAAATTTTCAATTGAATTGGTGAGCAAATCAATGATGATGGAAAGAAAGAAAAATGAAGATGAAAAAATTAAAATTTTTCTTAGTGCACTTGAACTGAGGTTCTTATAAATGATGAAGGAAAAACATAAAAATTCAATTACAGTAAACAACCTGAAAGCATAAAATTCTGATTCAAGGAATTT
>CANHUF010000360.1 GCA_947463715.1 Sphingobacteriales bacterium | reverse complement strand
TAGCAATAATAATTCGGATTACATTTTGTCTTGACTGATAAATTGCAGGCATAAATGCGTGGGATTACCTGCAAATTTACTGATTTGAATGGTTAACGGTTTCTTGAATTTCTTTTAATAAACAAATCAATAATAATAATAAGGAAAATACTGACAACTGAGGTAGCAGAAAGCTTTCCAAGGAAATAAACAAAATCACCAAACTGCATCCACTCCAGGAGAATAAGGTAAAAATGATGAACAAATGTCATCGTAAAAAGGTAAATACCGTAAGTAAACAAGCCCATGGTTTTACGATCAGGCTCCTCTGAACCCCATTCAGTCTGCTCCTTTGGCAACAACAGGTTTATCAGGAATGGCCTCAGAAATCCTATCAATACACATGATGCAGCATGTAAACCCGGAGTAATAAAGAAAAAATCTGCCAACATTCCTGTTGCAAAAGAAATCAACAACAAGGGTGCTCTGCTGATCCGGAATGGCAACCACAGTATAAATACAAAATAAATATAGGGAACAATAAACTGATGTAATGGCGGTATTCTGTTCAAAAACAACACCTGAAAGGCAAGCAAAAGAATAAAACGGACAATATGTTTAATCCCCAATGTCATTCCCTGATAATGGTTTTATTGATCTGGTCAATCTCATCTTGTAGCCTGTTTTTCACAACAAAAGCGTGCTGAACGGTATTAAAATCTACAGAAGACCTTACCCACAACAGATATGTATTGGTCTCCTGATCTTTCTCTACCCTGTCTACAACTCCAATTGTATATCCCGGGGGAAACTTATCAGAATACGGACTGGTAACTACAGTATCTCCTTTGCTGACTTCAACGGTGGTAGGAATTTTTCTGAGGTTAAGCAATCCGGGATCCTTGCCATCCCAGGATATCTCACCTAAACCACTTCCCTTTTTTAAAACGGCAATGACTTTGGATTGACGGTGTAATAAGCTCATTACGGTAGACATGTTTGCACCTGCACTAACTACTGTTCCTACGATTCCATCAGGAGCAACAACTGCCAGGTTAGGCTCTATACCCTGCTCCCTTCCACGGTGAATGATCATATAATTTTGCTGAAGAAAAACAGAATTTGAAATAATCCTTGCCGGCAAAAACTGAAACTGCCCACCCACTGAAGTACTGTCTATCCGGAATGTTTTTGAAACAATTGTTACTCCCGTATCAGGTAAAACATTTCCGGAAGGCATTAGAGATAATAACCGTGCATTTTGCTCCCGTAAACTGTTGTTTTCAGACTGCAGTGATAAATATGATTCTACTTTGTCCGTATTCCTGTATACAGCACCTGCAATGTCGCTTGCAACCATATTTAAAGCTGATTCATGAAATCTGTTGAAATTGAACAAAGAATACAACGAAACAGACTGTAAAATCAGAAACAGAATCAATACTGAGTTTCTGAGCAGAAAAAGGTAAATATTGCGCATGGAGTTACATCCTCCTGTTTATACTATTCCAATCATCTCATGATGAATGGGAAATGCTGATAATTCTTGAGTGCCAATCCTGTTCCCCTAACAACGCTCTTCAAGGGATCTTCTGCAATATGAACCGGTAACTTGATTTTTTGAGCAAGCCGTTTGTCCAATCCCCTAAGCAGGGCTCCACCACCAGTTAGGTATAAACCTCGGCGGTAAATATCCGCAGCCAATTCAGGTGGTGTGGTTTCCAGTGCTTTCAGGATAGCTTCCTCAATTTTAAAAATTGATTTATCTAAAGCCTCAGCAATCTCCTGATAACTTACCATGATTTGCTTAGGAATACCTGTTACCAGGTCTCTTCCATTTACCGGCATATCGTCAGGTGGATTATCCAAATCCTTCATGGCGGCACCAATGGTAATTTTAATTTGCTCAGCTGTTCTCTCACCAATCAGAAGGCTATGATATCGCCTCAATGCTTCCATGATATCTGCAGTGAATTCATCTCCTGCAATACGAATGGATTGATCACATACGATACCAGCCAGGGCAATTACGGTAATACCTGTTGTTCCACCCCCGATATCAATAATCATATTTCCAATTGGTTCAGCTACATCAATACCAATACCCAAAGCAGCGGCCATCGGTTCATGGATCAGGTAAACTTCCTTGGCTCCAGCTTGCTCAGCACTATCCCTAACAGCTCTTTTCTCAACTTCAGTAATACTTGATGGGATACAAATCATCATCCTCCAGCTTGGCGGAAACAAAGGCTTTTTGGGATAGATCAGCTTAATCATTTCCCTTATCATAAGTTCTGCAGCGTTGAAATCTGCAATTACACCATCTTTCAAAGGTCTGACTGTCCGGATACTTTCATGCGTTTTTTCGTGCATCAACAAGGCCTTCTTACCCACAGCCAGCAAGTGCTTTGGATTGTTCCGGTCAAGCGCCACGATGGAAGGCTCATTCACCACAATCTCTTCATCATGAATAATCAATGTATTGGCTGTTCCAAGGTCAATCGCAATATCCTGGGTAAACCAAGTAAATAGTCCCATCCTTTCTTAAATTTACTATCCTGCAAAGTTGACATAAATAACCCAATAAACAATCATGAATTTTACAGTGGTTAATTCATGAATTCATAGCCAATGTCTTTTCTGAAATTCATCCCCTCAAAAGAGATAGAATCAATTCTCTTCAAAGCCCCTGCAACAGCATCCTGAACAGAATCTCCCATGGATGTAACTGCAGCTACCCTACCTCCATTTGTCAATAACTGTCCATTTACTTCTTTAATCCCTGCCTGAAAAACCATCAGATTGGTGCCGGATAAGTCCGCCATGCCACTAATTATTTTTCCCCGTTCAAAATCACCGGGATAACCTCCGCTGACCAATACAACCGTTGTGGCAGTTCGCTCATCCATCAAAACAGGTGTTTGTCCAAGCTCCCCGGCAGACATATCCAGAAACAGCTGAACCAGGTCAGACTGGAGCCTTGGCATGACCACTTCAGTTTCAGGATCACCCATCCGGCAATTATATTCTATCAGATAGGGTTCTCCCGCAACATTGATTAATCCGAAAAAAACAAACCCGTTGTAAACGATTTTTTCAGCAGAGAGACCCTCGATAGTGGGTTTCACAACTTTATCAATAACCTTTTGCCTGAAATCACCCGTATAAAAAGGAACAGGACTGATTGCACCCATACCACCGGTATTCAGACCCGTATCACCCTCCCCGATTCTCTTGTAATCTTTGGCCTCAGGAAGCATAACATAAGAACTACCATCTGTAAGCGCAAATGCACTCATTTCAATACCATCCAGAAACTCCTCAACAACCACTTTTTCACTGGCTGAACCGAATTTCGACTGCTGAATCATCTCCTCAAATGTGAACAAGGCCTCCTCATGTGTTTGAGCAATGACAACACCCTTACCTGCAGCAAGTCCATCTGCTTTCAAAACAACCGGCAGTTTATGCTGCTGCAGGTATTGTACCCCCTCATTATAATTGCCACGATTAAACTCCCTGTAAGATGCTGTTGGAATGCCATGACGCGCCATAAACGCCTTGGCAAAAGCTTTACTGCCTTCAAGTTGTGC
>CANHUF010000359.1 GCA_947463715.1 Sphingobacteriales bacterium | reverse complement strand
AGTAATGTTCAGTAGTCCCGAAGCTATTATTCTTTTTGGAGGATTAACAAAGTCGGGCGACCTGATTCTTAAGCCTACCCGCAAACACATGGAGGAAAATCTCATCCAGGTATTCCAGAATAAAGTAAAGATTCTAGTCAGCCACCTCAAAGAATCCGATGCAGCAATTCTTGGAGCAAGTGCACTTGTTTGGGAGAAAAACAGATAATTATAAGGAAATTAATTCAATGCCGAATTAATTTATCTTTTTCCCATTGTTGTCGGCCATAGCCCGGGAAAACATGCTTTTCACTGTGGTATGAGGAACGAACCAATGGTCCACTTTCTACGTAGTCCAATCCCAAACTATATCCAATCTCTTTGTATTCCTTGAATTCATCAGGATGTACAAAACGTTGAACAGGAAGGTGCTTGCGTGTTGGCTGAAGATATTGCCCAATAGTAACAACATCCGTTCCGTTGTCAGCCAGGTCTCTCAACGTTTGAATCACTTCTTCCTTTGATTCACCCAAACCAAGCATAATTCCTGATTTGGTTCTCATCCCGCCCTGCTTAAGCTTCCTTAATACTTCCATGCTTCTCCAGTATTTGGCCTGAATACGGACTTTTCTGGTCAGCTGTTCAACAGTTTCAATGTTATGGGAAACAACTTCAGGAGCAGCATCAATGATACGCTGAATCTGTTCTTCAATACCTTTAAAATCCGGAATCAGTGTTTCCAAAGTTGTCAGGGGATTCAAAGATTTTACTGCTTTGATTGTATTGTACCAGATCGTGCTTCCACCGTCTGGCAATTCATCCCTGTCAACTGAAGTAATAACTGCATGTTTCACCTTCATCAGGTGAATGGCTTCAGCAACACGTTGTGGTTCATCCCAATCAGCAGCTTCAGGCCTTCCTGTAGCAACAGCACAAAAGCCACAGCTCCTGGTACAAATATTACCCAAAATCATGAAGGTTGCAGTTCCTGCACCCCAGCATTCACCCATATTCGGACAGTTACCACTTTCACAAATGGTATGCAATTTATGGGTATCAACGAGTGATCTTACATGCTTGTAACCCTCCCCTACGGGTAGTCTTACTCTAAGCCAATCGGGTTTTTTCTGTCTTGGTTCAACTAAAGTATCTGTGCTCTGAATATTATTACAACTCATATCATTCCAAAACACAAAGTTACATCACTTCCTGTTACCAAAAACAAGGCCGATGTATCCTGTTGGAAAGAAATTTCGTCCGGGATTATCCACCATCTGTACCACTTTCTCGGTGTAGTAATCAAAACCAAAACCAAATTCAATGGCAGAAACAACCTGATTAAATCTCGCCCAATCGAATCGAAGGCCTGCTTTCCCGTATACACCTGGAATAAACTTCATTTCATTCCAGCCAAGTTGTAAACCAGTGCCACCAATTATCCTTTCCGGATTAAGGAACAAATCTCTGTCGGCCTCAGAAAACTTTCTTTTAACTGCTTCACCAGGTATATTGAACTCCATATAATATGGTCTGGCTAAACCAGCTGAAAAACCACCTATTACAACTGCATAAACAGCTACACCATTTTTATTTCCCTTTCCGCCAATGAGCCTTTGTTGCCCAGCTCCCAATTTAGCCTGATAAAAAATATTCTGTTTGCCGTAAATAAAGGGCTTTCCGAAAAAAGCAAAGCCTGTATTTGAATATTCAGAAGTTGTTTGCTTTTCTTCCTTGGGATGTTGCTTTTCACTTATTTCCAACTGAAAAATCGTTGACTTGTAAGCAGATCCTGAAAATCCTTTTTCTAAAATCACGCCATAGCCATCATGGTGTGTTTTAATGCTGAAAAGTGTATGTTTCGCAAATGATGGTACCCCTTCCTCCTCATTCCGAATCATCTGATTGATACGCTCACGTTTCTGAGCTCTTTCATCATTGCGTTTTTCCATTTGTTGCTGCCGGTTAATCTGAGCGTTAACAGAAGATAAAACGAATAGAAACAATATAGATGATATCAAACGTAGTGTCATAATTGCAGAATGTTCAGTAAATTTATACAAAAAATAATGACTTCGAGCGTTACTTATTCCGGAGACCTGAGAACTTTAGCAACCCATTTACAATCAGGCTCTGATATTGAAACAGATGCACCTAAAGATAATCAGGGAAAAGGCGAAAGATTCTCCCCTACCGACCTGATAGGAACATCGTTGGCAGCTTGCATGCTAACTACCATGGCCATACGTGCTAAGGACCTCGAACTGAAGCTAAAAGGAACGGCCTGTCATACTGAAAAGATTATGAGTGCTGCACCAAGAAGGATATCAATGATTAATATCCGGTTCTCCTGGCCGGAATCGGTTGTATTTACAGCTGAAGAACAGGAAAGACTTGAAGCAATTGCGTGGTCCTGTCCTGTTAAGGAAAGCATTCACCCGGACATTAAACTGGAAGTTAATTTTAACTGGGGTTAACAGCACTTTTTCCAAATTGATTAAACTCGAGGACAGCCTGAGATTGAAATGCATTCTTTACCTGAATTCCTCTTGAAAACCAGTATCTAATAATTTTATTGTCTTCAGGCTTAGACTCATTTAACAGTTTTTCAGCTAAAGTCATAAAATAAGTGTTTTTCTTAATGATGCCATAAGTATACAGATATGGAACAAAAACATTTACAACTATCGCAATTGTCATCTGATTTCCTATGTTTCGGAGGGATTTGTTTGTTTCCCTTTTAAAATTAAAGTGCGATTCCCAGTAAGGGCTTGTATGAATTTTAGCATATTGGTTAAACGCTGTTATATCCTTAACATGCTGAATTTCCTGAAGATCAAAGTAACCACCGGAAATAAATGCAGCCAGTTGAGACAGCCTGATTGCAGGAAAATTATTGGGTCTCATGCGTAAATTATATACTGGAAAACAAAGCGGTCTCAGGTTGTATTTCTGGCAGAATTCATGGTAGATATCATATAAATGTTTAAGGTATTTATCGTTATGGTCGTTATTTAAGAAACCCAGTTGACCAAAAAAAAGTGCTTCCAACGCATATTTATCATAGCTATTCATTTTAATTAGCCAAAAAGGAATAGCATGTGCCATTTCATAAAATGCCATACCGTTTACACGTGTACCAAATGTTTTCGCAAGCCATCCCCAAACAGCTTTTTCCCAATCAAATTCAAAAAATTCTATATCCTTAATCAACAATGCCGCCTTTCTTTCTAACCTGCTCTTACCCCAGAAATCGAAGTCAATTTGAAAAACACCAGTCAATTCAGGCTTGAAAACTTCATGCTTAATTGGAATTTCCGTTTCTTTTTTTAGGGAATCTATAATTGAAAGTGCTGTTTCATATTTAGATAATATGAGAATTGGACAAAGTTCAAAGGCTGGCATATCATGTTTCCAGACAACATGCAGGATTGTATTGGCATAATTTCGGTCGAATTGGTGTTTGTGTCTGAACCAGTCAGATGTTTTGATATGCACCTCCACATTTCCCACCCAGGTTTGTCCGCCGAGTTTAATTTTTGCAAAGAGAAAATCCGGACCCTGGTCCAGATTATATTGACCAGTATCGACTATTTCT
>CANHUF010000358.1 GCA_947463715.1 Sphingobacteriales bacterium | reverse complement strand
ATTATGCCAGGATGGAATGGAAGCGTCAGAAAGAATGCGCTGCAAGAGGGGTGCAGCGTTCATTAATCCAAGATCCTTTTCTTTCGATAAGGGAACAAGCTCTTTGTTGATTTCGTCCTGCAAAAGGTTGTAATGTGCCCATGATAAAATGGTATCAATTTCAACCTGACGGGCTATCTCGGCCAGGTAGTTGACGGGTAATCCTGTAATGCCGATATAGCGGGCCTTTCCTGATTTTTTGATTTCGTATAAAGCCGGTATTGCCTCATTCAAAACCTGTTCCTTGGTTCCGAATTCAATGTCGTGTAGCTGCATCAGGTCTACATAGTCAGTTTTTAACCGCTTGAGAGATTCATCCGCACTGCGAAGAATCCGGTTGTAAGAAAAGTCAAAATCCCTCAATCCGTATCTGCCACATTTAGTAGCTAACAGGATATTGTTCCGCTTGCCAACCAAGGCATCGCCAAGTCTTTCTTCAGCCAGCGTGATTCCGTAAAAAGGGGCTACATCAAAAAAGTTAATGCCGGCATCAATTGCAGCATGAACGGAACGGGTGCCTTCCTGTTCATCACAATCATCAAAAACATTACCGAGTGGTGAGGCCCCGAAACCAATGACTGAAACATTCAATTCTGTTTTACCGAGTCTGCGGTATTGCATGAAATCAATTTAATTTATAAAGATGGAAAAATGTTAGTTTGGTTTCCCTGCCTGCATGATTTTCCAAAGTAAATCCAGTCTTTCAGCATCCGGCATGGGTTTATTGCTGATGTTTTCGTCAAGGATGATGATTTGCTTTTCATTACTTTGATAGGCTGGCCATGGAGGAAGTCCTTTGCCATTGGGGTTACCCGTTTTCACGAAATTAACCCAGTATCCAGACATGGTTTCTGCAAGTTGGCGGTCGGATTCCTTCCATGGTCGGTTTACAAATCGTAAATTATTGAAGGCATAAGGAACTTCACCGGTATGGAAGGCCTTGAATTTTTTGTATTCGCCTTCTGCTGGAACAATCCGGGTGAACCGGTAGCCATAGACAGGTAGTTGCTGCTTGACTTGCGCTTTCAGCCAGAGATAGCCCTGCATTCCGAATACCTGGTCTCTGGCAAGGTCGAGCTGCGCTTGTGCCGCTTCTGTATCATTGGCAGCGCGGTAGGCACCTATCAGGAAATCCGCATTCCTGCCGTAATTTTTCCGCAGGTCATTAACAAAATCAGTGACATTTTTGATGCCTCCAAAAACCAGACCCTCATCCTCATTCCACCCATGTAGCAATGCAACCTTGTTTTGATTTCCTCCTGCAAAAATGGATGAAATCTGATCTGGGAGCACATGTCCGTCGACATAGGGCCTGCGCATGCCATTGCCTTTGGTCATCAGGGTGGTTGCATCCATTTTTCTCAGGTCTTCCAGCTTTGCTGATCCCAGTGCTTTTAGTGTAACCCTGACTTCTGATTCAGCCATCTCTTTTGTGGGATTGGAACTGGTGAAGTTTGCCCCACTTTGTCCGATTGCCTTATTAAACAATCCTGCGGCCAGCGGTGAAGCAACCAGTGCGTTAACGCTCATCGAACCTGCTGATTGTCCTGCTATCGTTACCTGCGCCGGATCTCCGCCAAAAGCGCTGATATTTTCTTTAACCCATTTGAGGGCTGCAATCTGATCAAGTAACCCGAAGTTGCCACTTTTCTCACCAGTCATTGAAAGGTCTGGGTGAGCAAAAAAACCAAAAACGCCTACCCTGTAGTTAAAGCTTACAACTACGATGCCTTTGCGGGCCAGGGCTTCGCCATCATAGATGGGGCATGCACTGCCGCCGCTGCTGAAGCCTCCGCCATAAATCCAGACCAACACCGGTTTTTTGTTTCCTGTCTGCTTGTTTCCGGTCCATACATTCAGGTAAAGGCAGTCTTCGCTAATGGGTTCCTCCGGAATGAGAAACTCTGAAGACCACATGCTGAACGGGGCTGGCTTGGGTTGCATGGGACTTGCACTGAACTTGGTGCAGTCTTTTATACCAGTCCATTTTTCGACCGGTTGAGGTGCTTTCCAGCGCAACGCGCCTACAGGCGGTGCTGCATAGGGAATTCCTTTGAAGGAAAGTATTTGTCCGTCTGCACTTCTCACGCCACTTATTTTTCCGTTTTTGGTGGGGATGACGGCAGTTTGTTGGGCATGTGTGTATGTTACAGCGAAAACTGAAGTCAGGATTAGTATAATTGAGAGATATTTAAGCCGCAAAAAAAGGACCATGGTTTATTTTTTTTGAGCAAGTCTGTCGAGGGTTTGATAACGGTTCTCATGCAGAGAGATTTCAGACTTTGACAATACATCAATCCGCATAACAGCAGGAGCAGAATCCATTGTCATTTTTTTCCATTTTGGTAATCCTTTGCCATTCGGATTTCCTGTTTTGATGAAGTTGACAAAAAAAGCCTGCATGGTCTTTGAAACGGCATAGTCATCTGCTGTCCATGCAAATGCTTTATTGCTTTCAAGATTACCCATGGCGTATTCAATTTCTGCTGAGTGAGATGCACCTGCATTGTTACCTGGTCTGGGTCTTTCGTAATGATACCTGTAAACAGGTTGTTTGGTTTTTTTATGCATATCAGCCCATTTCCAGGTGCTGTAGGAAATGAAACGGTCTCCTGCCAATGCTCTTGCTGTTGGTTCCACTGCTGCATCTGATTCTGGCGCATAAACAGCCAGGATACCAGTAGCGTCATTTCCATAGAGTTTGGTGACGTTTTTTTTGAAATTTTCAACCGTCATTTTGTCGTTGCCCATCACAGCTCTGGCTCCTGACTCCTCACTGTTCCAACCCAGCAGCAATGGCACCTGGGCCTGTTCACCAGCAGCATAAATAGCTGCCGGGTCTTTTGGGAAAAAATAGCCGTCAACAGATCGGTTAAAGCGAAATACGCCGAATTTCATGGCTTTGGATAATACAGTGTCTGCCGGCATTTTTCTCAGCTCATTCAGTGAAGTGGCGCCAACTGCAACTTCGAAGGCTTTTCCGTTTTTTTCAACTTCTGCCACAGGCATTGCGGGAAGTGCACCCATGATAGATCCGCTTTCTCCAATGGCTCCTGCAATCAGGTTTCTGGATAGGGGAGAGGCCATGAGGGCACTGACTGAAATGGATCCGGCAGATTCACCTGCAATGGTTATTTTTTCAGGATCTCCTCCAAAGGCTTCAATGTTGTCATATACCCATTGCAAGGCAAGCGCCTGATCCATCAATCCATAGTTTCCTGAGCCATTATAGGTCGTTTCCCTGCTCAAATCAGGATGCGCCATAAAGCCGAAAACGCCAAGTCTGTAATTTACAGTAACAGCAACCATGCCTTTTGCTGCCATTGCAGTGCCATCATAGCGGGGCTCAGACCCATCACCTGCGGCGAATCCGCCTCCATAGTAGTAAACCAGAACAGGGAGTTTCTTTTTTCCTTTTTGGGCAGGTGTCCAAACATTCAGGTAAAGGCAATCTTCAGAAGTTCCACTGGCGCGGAAAACCATGTCGCCAAAGATGTTGGCCTGCATGGCACGCGGACCAAATTGTTTAGCAGTCCTGACT
>CANHUF010000357.1 GCA_947463715.1 Sphingobacteriales bacterium | reverse complement strand
TGTAGCTTCAATAAGTTCCATTGGAAGGTTTCCAGGTGATATGACAATGCAAAATGAAGACCTGATGGAGCAAGTGTATGATGCGATTGCAGCCTTAGAAAATCTGAAAGGAAATTCAAATATTGATTTTACAAAAATTGGAATAATCGGATATAGTTGGGGCGGACTTTCAGGCTCAATTGCAGCAAGTAAAATTTCAAATGTCAGCTGTTTGGTTTCTCTTGATGGTTCAGAGTTTCATCATTATGGCAAAGAGAAAGAAGAAAATGCAAATTTTGAAGACATAAAAAACGGTATAAATTTTAAAAACCTTAGCCTGTCTGTTCCATATCTAAGATTAGAAAGCTCGCCTGTAACAAAAGAAGAAGATTCTATTTACAATTTCACAAAGAATCTTTCTTCTGAAAGATATCTGTTTAGCGTCGATTCAGCCCAACATGAAGACTTTAGTTGCCTGCCACAACTTGTAAAAATATCGGGAAGTTGTGAACCAAACCAACATTTTAAAACCATATCGAAAATAGCTATATGTTTCCTGGAAGAAAAACTGAAAAAGGGCAACTCTTTTACAAAAGCCATTGAGGCGGAATTGAAAAATAATACGATTCGGAAAAATACATTCATGGAATAATTCTAAGTGGCGTTTTTAAATTTTAGTTCTGGCACTGCACTTTTGTTAAAAGAATGGTTTTTGCAGTAACTTAACGGAACAAACTAAGCCATCATGAAAATCAAATTCACTTCGCTGGTGCTGCTCACAAGCGTATGCCTTTTATGCACCCTGACTATTAACGCACAAAACACCAATGGAAAAAGCAGAATAATTGTAATCGGAGCTCATCCTGATGATTGCGACAGCGATGCAGGTGGTACTGCCACCCTCCTGGCAGCCATGGGTCATGCCGTCAAATTTGTGGCAGTCACCAATGGTGATGCCGGCCATCACCTGATTCAGGGAAAACAACTGGCTGAGCGTCGCTACAAGGAAACCCAGGAAGTGGCCCGCCGGCTGGGTGTTACCTATGATGTGCTCGACAATCACGATGGCATGTTGCTGCCCAACCTTGAAGTAAGGCTGCAAATCATCCGCAAAATTCGGGAATGGAATGCCGATGTGGTCATTGCTCCCAGGCCCAATGATTATCACCCCGATCACCGCTATACGGGCGTGCTGGTTCAGGATGCAGCCTATATGGTGGCAGTACCCAATATCGCCTATGATGTTCCGGCATTGAGAAAAAATCCGATTTTCCTTTACACGGCCGACCATTTTCAGCGTCCCAATCCTTTCCGTCCTGATATTGCCATAGACATCAGCAGCGTCTTCGAGAAAAAGATATCTGCACTCGATGCGCACGAATCACAATTTTATGAGTGGATGCCCTGGATTGGCCATTATGAGCAGGAAGTACCTGCAGGCAAGGAAGCCCGGTTCAAGTGGCTCGTAAGTCGCTACTCCTCACCGATGAAAGCGGACGTACGGACGGCATTGGAAAAATGGTATGGCAAAGAGAAAGCTGAAAAAGCCAGCTTCGCAGAAGCATTTGAAATCTGTGAATACGGCACCCAGCCCTCCGAAACCCAGATCAGGCAATTGTTTCCCATGCTCCAAAAAAACTGATTATGCACAATAGATTGCAACGCATCACCCTGATGCTCATCTGTATTATCACGCTCAATACTACCCGGGCAGAGGACAGTACACTCCTGCACATCAGGAAGTCGAACGACTTTGAAGTAAGCGGAAAGGGAACGGCAAAAGAATGGAGCAATACGGAATGGTTTACGCTCACCAAGCGAAAAGGCAATGTTACCTATCAGACCAAATGTAAAATGCTCTACTCCGAAACAGGTGTGTATTGCCTGTTCGACAGTGAAGATAACCGCATCACGGCTACCATGAAAAATGACTTCGATGACATCTACAATGAAGATGTGGTGGAGGTTTTCTTTTGGACCGATGAAAGTTCACCGATTTATTTTGAATATGAACTTTCTCCCAATAATGTGGAACTTCCCATCCTCGTACCGAACTATGATGGTAAATTCTTCGGATGGAGACCCTGGCATTATGAAGGCGATAAAAAAACAAGGAGAGGTGCCCATATCCGTAAAAACGGGGAACAGGTGCTGGGCTGGACGGCCGAGTTCTTTATTCCATTCAAACTACTAAACCCCCTGCAAAATCTACCTGCCATTGCGGGTACCCGCTGGAGGGCGAACTTTTACCGGATCGATTATGACAACGGCAGTGCACAATGGTCTTGGAGGCCCACCCGTAAGAATTTTCACGATTACAAAAGTTTCGGCACAATAGTCTTTGACTGAAAAGAATCCAGGGATTCCTGAATCATTATTTCCTGCATAGATTTTAAAACCTGCTACACTGACTATACTTAACATTTGCAAAGCTTCTGCTAAGTATAATCAGTAGTTCCGCATAAATATTCAGGATTATTGATTAAGAATAATTCTTTGCGATCAAATAGCCTTTATATTGCCAAAAATTTTACGTTTCAACAGATCGTCATGCTATCAAAAAAAGGTCCTCGTATCAGGGAGATATACATCACCCCCATTGCAGTGACTGATCCACCATTGCTGAATGCAGCCGGACTTCATGCCCCCTACGCGCTAAGAACTATTCTTGAACTTGTTACGGAAGATGGTATTTCAGGCATCAGTGAAATACCCGGCAATGCCGATGTGGATGCAGCCCTCGAATCCTCGAGAGACCTGTTGATGGGGCAGGATGTTTTTCAACTTAATACGATCAGAAGATTACTCATAGAAAGATTCGGAACAGACAGCTCCGCAGACCGTGGTCTGGCTCCCTGGGATCAGCGGAAACTGGTTCATATCTTCAGTGCTGTGGAAGTGGCCTGCATGGATATCATTGGTAAGGTTACCCATAAACCCATCGTTGACCTGCTTGGAGGAAAGATGCGCGATGCCGTTCCCTTTTCTGCTTACCTTTTCTACAAATATGCAGGAGCAGGGGGTGAACTGGGTTTTGGCAAAGACGAACAGGCAACAGGCTGGGCAGCAGCGAGGCAGGAAAGTGCCCTGGACCCTGAAGGCATTGTAGCACAGGCGAAAGCGATGTGCGAGTCATTCGGATTTCAAAGCATCAAACTGAAGGGTGGTGTATTTGAACCGCGACAAGAAGTAGATGCCATCATTGCACTGCACAAGGCATTTGGTGCGGACGTTCCACTGCGGATTGATCCTAATGCATTGTGGACTGTTGATACTGCTATTCAGTATGGCAAGGAGATGGAACCCTATCTCGAATACCTGGAAGACCCTGTGAGGGGGCAGGAGAATATGGCAATTGTCAGAAAAGCCCTGAAAACACCACTGGCCACCAATATGTGCACCACATCATTTGATGAAATCCCGTCCAGTATTACATTGGGGTCTGAAGACATCATCCTCAGCGACCACCATTTCTGGGGCGGTCTCCGTGCATCCATGACCCTAGCTGGCATCTGCAGTACCTTTAAAAGGGGATTGTCCATGCATTCCAACAGCCATCTTGGTATCTCCCTTGCAGCCATGGTTCACCTGGGTGCGGCACTGCCTTCGATG
>CANHUF010000356.1 GCA_947463715.1 Sphingobacteriales bacterium | reverse complement strand
GGATACGACATCATGCTACCTGGCAACTGGGAAGTGGTGTACGGCAAGGAGATGATGATGAAAGACATGTTTGCTTATGATGGTGTGAAAGTCTGTGCAAACATGTTCCACGATACCAACGACGATATGAAGGGTGATCTGATTTTCCCCCCTTATTTTGTTAAACACATAGCAGGTATCAAAATTGGTTTCATCGGCTACAATGATCCGCTTACTCCAAAACGTCAGTCACCGGCCTACAGCCAGGGCATTCAGTTTACCCAACCGGAGCAAAACGTTGCCAAATACATCAGGTTACTCCGGGAATATGAGCAATGTGACATGGTCTTTCTGCTGACGCACATGGGGCTTGCGCAACAGGTTGGACTAGCCAACATGCCACATGTTAAAGGAGTGGATTATATCCTGGGTGCAGATACACATGAACGGGTAAGAACACCAATTCAAGGAGTACATACCAAAGTAACTGAACCTGGTGCCTTTGGTTCCTTCCTGGCTAAACTGGATATTGTAATTGAGGATGGTGTTGTTAAAGACCATTCTTACCAATTGATGGATGTCGATCCTGGTATTTATGGCGAAGATGAAGAAATGAAAAGACTGGTAACCAAAGCCCGTGAGCCTTATAAAAAGGAACTCGACAGGGTCATTGGTCAGACCAAAACCCCCCTGCAACGGTATTATGTCATCGAAACACCGATGGATAACTTCATCACTGATGCCATCATGTGGAAATTCAAACCGGATATCGCCCTGAGTAATGGTTTCAGATTCTGTCCGCCTTTGGTTCCAGACGCGAAAACAGGTGTGGCAGACATCACCATGGATTTTCTCTGGAGCATGTTGCCGGTTGACAGTGAAGCTAAAAAAGGCATCATAACCGGGAAGCAATTGTGGGGATGGATGGAAAAAGAATTACAAAACGCCTTTGCAAAAGATCCGGCTAAACGCTTTGGTGGTTGGGTGGTCCGTTTCAAAGGCATGGAAGTCAACTTCACCATCGGAAATGATGCAGGAAAACGGGTGAACTGGATCAAAGTAGCCGGTAAACCACTTGACCTGGAAAAGGAATACAGCTTTGTAGCTTGCGAGCGGGAAGGTGATCCGGATACTACTATCTGTAGGGTGGAAGGGGTTAAAGAACCCAAAAGATTGGGAGCAACGCTTCACAGTGTGATTGAAGAATACCTGAAAACACATTCTCCAATAGCACCTAAAATGGAAGGTCGTTGCAATGCTACCGATGCACCCCATACCCTGCTCACACAGCTGATGGGATTTGGCTATGAATTCAGGTAACTGACACTTCTAAAAAATAAAAATCCGGTAGCTTATCACTACCGGATTTTGTTATACCCTTAAGGGTGTACTATCAGTTATTGAAGATATAACGCACACCTAGCTGGATCTGGTAAACATCACCCAGTGTTTTAGAGTCTACAAATGCGTCTTTCAACAACACGGTTGAACCATTAACAACCTGTGTAGCAAGCCTGTAGATGGGTTCTCCACTTGCCATGCGACCACGGTAGTTCAACGGCTGTGGTGTGGTGGATACATTACCTACACCCCATTTGTTGTTGATCAGGTTTCCGAAGTTGATGAAATCAGCACGGAGACGGATGGTATTGGCTTTTTGTTGCTTGCCTGTCTTCACGAAGAAATCCTGCTCAATCGCAAAATCAAAACGTGTGAGCCATGGAGCCTCTCCACCATTACGCTCTGCATACTGACCCCTTCTGTTTTTCAAATAAGGATGGGCATCGATGTAAGCACTGAATGCCTCTGCCTGTTGGTCTCTGGTAAATGTGGTTGTACCAACGGTCTGATCTTGGAAAATCAGGTTGTTGCCTGCTGCAGGAACATAGATCAGGTCATTGAACTGTCCGTCGCCATTTACGTCACTGCTGTAAGTGTAAGATAACTTGAAACCACTGGCTGATACCATACCCAATGAGAAGGTTGTGGCACCGCCGAATTTACCGCCGTAATTGAGCCTGTAGTTCACATAACCCATGAAACGGTGGCGGAGATCATTATCAGAGAATCCTTCTCTGAGGTAGTTTAAGCCATAGATGCTTGGTGTACTGGCATTAACTGTACTTGCTACAGAAGAGAGGTCAGTAGCTTTGGCATTGGTGTATGCAATCACACCTCCAAAGTTTTTGGTCACAGGCTTCTCTAGTTTGGCAGTGAGCGAATAAGAATAACCAGCATTGTTATTGGTAAGTACAAAGGCATTACCAATACCCGGATTAATGAAACGTGCGTTTGAAGCAGCTGCACCGGAAAGGTCAAGTGCAGGATAGATATCCCTGTTGTCGCCACCTGCAAAATTGCCGGAAGGACGTTTCAGGTTCACATCTTCATAATGAAGCATATTGATATTCTTATTGTAAATAGCTTCCAGGGTACCAATTACACCCCATCCGAGCTTTTGATCAATAGCAATATTGCTTTTCCAAATTTGAGGAAACTTCAAATCCTGATCGCCATAGTTTACGTTGTAACCACGAAGACTGTTAATATCAGTTGAACTTGGAGTGTATTTAGAAGGATCGGTTGTAAACGGATAGTTGGCTGCAGCAGCACCTGTTACATTCACCAGACCAATGTTTACACCATTGTTACCCAGCTGATTGGAAATCAACACGTAGGGAAGGCGGGAGAGGAAGAGTCCTGATCCACCGCGGATTTGGGTCTTCTTGTTGCCATACACATCCCAGTTGAAACCCATACGGGGAGATACATACAACCTTGAACCAGGCATGGTGCCAGTATTGATATTGTATGGCACGCCTGATGGCTCCCTGAATGTCAGTGAGCTTACATAAGGGTTGGCGTAATCGGCCGCAGTATTCGGGATGTTGAGGTAATCCAGGCGAACACCATAGGTCAATCTGAAATTCTTGGTCATCTTCCACTCATCCTGTCCGTATACAGTGTAAAACTGATTCTGGAATGTCTGCCATGGCAGCTTTCCATCAGGCAACAGGGTGTAACGGTAGTTGAAACGGGCGATAGGAACAGTAGATGTTGTGGCATTGGGGTTATTCTTGAACGCCAGTGCTGCTGCCTTGAAATCAGCAATACTGTTGTAAACCCATACACCGTTTGAACCGTAGAAGAAGAGGTTATTCGACTTAAATGATTCAAAAGCTGCACCTATAGTGATGGTATGGTTACCACGGATCAGCGTGGTGTTGTTGGTAGCGTTGAAAGTTGAATAGTTCAGTTTGTTATTGGGCGTAAACGGATCAAAACCTACTGAAGTATACGTGCTTCCACCTACACCACTGAGGATATCAACAGTTGGGAACATTTCAGTGCGGTAAGCCCTGTCTTCCAGCTGCTTATTGTAAGTAACAATGAACTGGTTGGAAACCCTGTTCTTAAAGTTAGAGCTCAGTTCAAGTACGGCAGAACGGGTATTGTCCTGGATGATATAACCTGTATTTTGTCCGGATATAGCCAGCGCCGAATTCTGCCTGTTACCATTACCTGCTGTGTTGCCGGAATTGGAGTTGCTGATGGGCACATCACTCTGTGAGTTGTGGTTGGCATAGCGAACAGACAACTTATGGATGTCATTG
>CANHUF010000355.1 GCA_947463715.1 Sphingobacteriales bacterium | reverse complement strand
CATCTTTAACAGCTGATTTAACTGCTTCTTTGATCAGTTCTTTAAACAGTATCAATTGATCTTGTGTCATATTAATAAATATTTAGTTACACGTTTTATATTCCTATATTTAATATTGTCTTTAGTTCTTCCGTCAATTCTTCCGGAGTAGCAAAATAACTAGGCGCAGTCTGGGCTTTTATCATTCCTGACTCTTTTTCAACAGCCCTAGCTATGAGCTGCTTACTATCGTACTTTTCTACCTTTAATATATATTGGTTGAAAGCATTATCTGTAAAGTCTTGAGAATCAGATGTTATTCCATCTCCTAACAAGTCATCAGCTAGTAGCTGTTCTGCAATATCTGTATTTACATAATTTCCTTTGTCGGCTTCGTCCTGTATTTTTATAGATACTTGGATAGATCTAAACTTTTCAATTAGCCTACTCAGTATTTGTTTATTTTGCAATAACTGCCTTCCAAGTATCTTAACATACTGATTTACTATCTCTTTTAGGAATATTAGCTTAACTCCTTGCTTCACAACCTGAAATATTGGCCCTGTTACTGGATTGGCTGTTAATGCTATCTCCTGTGCGTCTAACAATGCTTTATAAACAGTTATAGCTGTTTGGATAGCTATTAGGGAGTTTATTACCGTATTTAGGATAGTTATTGTATTATTTATAGATTTTATCTTATCCTGGACTCTTTTCTGTAATTCCTGTGCCTTCGCAAGATCTTCTCTTCTTATGGTAATGACAAGATTGCTACCTTGGAGAGATACTCTACCCTTACTATCTGTTTTTTCTACTACCTCCTTTACTAATTGATCTATCTTCTTTTCTATGTTTACGGTTAGAGAGCTTATCTTATTAATAGTAAGTTGAATGGCAGAACCAAACGGATCGCTTACGGCTCCAGATATTGAACTTATAGCGTTATTAACACTATCAGGAGAGGTCACTTTATTAAGATCTATAGCCATTATATAGTTTTAGAAACTTTTGATTTTATAGGGGAGTTTTCTTTTGTATAAGATTCTCCAATTTTTTTTAATTCTAATTGTAATTTATAGGCTGCAGATGAAATGTCAGGTAAATTAGACACTCCAACTCCTAAAGCTTTGGCTGGTGATATAGTATTTGAAAAATTGTTTAAGGCTGTCATTATTTCATTTAGGCACTTAATAACGGAGTTTGCCTTTGCTATTGGTTCGTTTATACCATTTTCAGGCAATCCTAGTTGAACAGATGGAGAATTGACAATGAATATATACTTACCGTCCTTAGATCCCCTAGGACCTATATCAAAGTGTACAGAGTCAGAAGCTGATACTCCTACCGTTTTTTTAGATAGAATAAAAACAGAATCATCCTTACTGTTCAGGACTACCCTGTCAGAATTAAGGATTACTGTATCCTTCTCATAGCTATTGAAATCTGTGAATGACATTTTATTTGAATAATGAATCTACATACTTTTTAAAAACTCTTACAGTTATTGGGTTTCCTCCATTTATACCTTTATTCTGTATACCTACTTTTCTAGCCCATGAATTACTTGTCTCTGTACCTAAAATAAAATCATCACTTTTTGATATTCTTCCCCCACTGACTATGTAGGGGTAGAAAACAGTGCCATAAATAGCATATATATCGGCGCCTGTAATTTTATTTTTATTAGCTTCAAAATAAGCCTCTACATATTTTAACTGTTCTACAGCAGATTTTGTTATTACTTGATCTAGTGATGTTATCCCAAACTTGCTTAATAATGGTAATGTAACTTTCGTAAACTGTATTAGACCTGCTGCAGCTATAGATCCATTAACTCTTAAAGCAGCTTTTTCAAAATTTCCTATGGTTTCTTTTTCCATAACCCTTAAAATATCATAGTAGTTAGGTATAGAATATTTAATGGATAGTGCCACAACTCCTTTTAAGAATTCATTGTTCTTAGCTATATATGCATCTACTATCTGCTTAACAGTTTTACCTTGTGGCCTAAAAGTTCTTTCTGAATATTTTCCCAGAGGAGAATTATCTGTCTTAGAGTTATAAACTACATTAGCAGATTCTGCCGTACCTAAAGAGTATACAGGCACATCCTCTACTTGGACATCAATTTCTTCTAAATCTTCTCTTTCCGGAAGTTCTTCTTCATCAAGTTGTGTATCATTTTTAACAGTAGGGGGTATCGGGTTACTTACTGGTATTGACCCAGTAACAGGAACTTCAGTAGGTATAGGTTTAGCATCTTGTTGTACCAAAGATGCAGTAGGTTCAGACTGTGGCTTCTGATCGGTAACTACTATATTCTGTTTCTCACTAACACTAACTGTAGTGTTATAAGAATCAAAGTTTGCTGACGCTGGCACAAATCCAATATTATGCCCAGACATCATCACCATTATAGATCCATCTTTATTAATGTCTTCAAACCTAGCAGGACTGTCAGTCTTGAAAGGATTGTTGGATAACACCAACACAGGCTTTGAAGTAGCGGCTGTCCATGGAGTTCTATACCCAGTAGTATTAGATCCAAGTCTTATGCTACCACCCCTTCTTCCTTCTATTGTAAGATCTCCTGGAGCTTTTACTAATCTCTTTGTTTCTCCATTTGCTATAAACTTACCGGTAATAGAAGTTGTGTTTGGATTATCTTTAAAAAAAGATGCGTCCGGAACTGCATTATGTTCTGGGGCGTTCCATACAGATATAATATCAGTATAATAAAATTCAGGTTTATAATTTCCTAAGCTATTCTGTGCTTGCTTACTAATAAGAACCTTTACAAGGACCGTCTCGTTAACCAAAGGGTATTGAGTAACATTACTATTAATAGGCCTTGCTATTATAGGATCAGTCTTAGAATCATTAAAGTTAATGAAAGGAATACATTCTATAGTACCTATAGCTCTCCACCCTCCTAGTTTATTAAATTTTTCAATATCACTGTCATCAAGCAAAACGCTTTTAACCCTAGCTATAAAAAAACTAGTTGATCCAGGGGCTCCAGATGCTACTGATGCGCCAAGCATTTGACCAAATCCAAACGATATAGTATTAGGTCCTGACACTATGCTGTGGGCATATTTTGGTTTGTTAAGGCTTTTTTCTCAGCAACTCCCTCTTGTGCCAACCTAAGAAGCTCTTCTTTCTCACTGTCTGGCAACATGAAATCACCCGTTTCTTTACCTCTAACCATGGCTTTTTGTACGATAGCGACCATTTTTATCAGTACATCATCGTTTTTGAGGTTTAAATCCATGTATGAAGCTATTAGAGGTACCATCATGACTGCATCTCCGGTATTCTGTATAAGATCCCTGAGTTGTTCTATCATGTCCGTAATTTGCTTCTCTTTGGTTATAGAACGGTCATATACCTCTTTGAGTAGATCGGAGAATTTTTTCTTACCGAACACAACTTGATCAAAATCTGACATATTTATCCTTTTTAATAAATATGATTTTCATCGGTTTCTAGTTCACCTTCTAGGTATAATACGTTTAATTGATTTTTATATACGGTTTTCATAACCTTTATGACCCTGGTTACATTAGCCGTATTCTGTCCGGTGATCTCCCGAACGTACAGATAAAAGTGCTG
>CANHUF010000354.1 GCA_947463715.1 Sphingobacteriales bacterium | reverse complement strand
GAAATGAAAATGAAAAATAGCATCCCGAAAAAATAAAATCCACTGAACCTCACTGAGGCTTTCCAGTTTAGAGTAATATACAGGAATGAGGTAAGTACGAATAGGCCGATAATGATGGGTACTATAAAGAGAAATTGAAATTTAATAGCTGTTGGGATTCCATCTACGTCTACAGCGGTCAGTATGATAATCATAGCAGCTGCAATAAAAGTCTGTATTTTGAGTGCTTTCCTGGTCAGCTTGTTAACTGTATTTTCTTTAAAATAAGCAAGCAGTGTGAGTGCGAAAAAACAGGCAGCTGTGAATAGGAGGAATGGCCGTGCAATATTGTTGAATTTAGGAAATGATGGCCAGAATAATTGAAAGCCTATTCCCAGATTTGCACATATCCAGATAGTAATCGTAATGATATACAATGAATAAAAGAGGTTTGCAGATTCTTTTGAATACATCCATATGAGCATGACGATCAATATAATGAGGAGCATCCAGCCCATGATTAGCCCAAGGGTTAGCATCTTCAGGTTAATCAGTTTCGACAGATTTTCCTGATCATACAGTTCGGCTTTCAATTGAAGCGATTCACCAATTTTATCGATGCCGATGTAAATGGTGCGTTGTTCGTTTTCAGAAAGATTAACCGGGATAGCAAAGTCTGGGTAGTTGACAGGTCTTTTTCCAAATGCCATTTTATCACCCAGGTGTAGCTTTTGGGTAGAAGCAGGATCAATAACAGTGATGTGATTGATTTGAGGGTTGTTGAGCAGGATATATTGTGTTGTTGCTTTTCCTTTGTTGTTGATTTTGACTTTGATCCACCAATAAGCGGTAGTATAACCCGGATTGAATGAGCCGTCGCTGAACTGCATTGGAAACACTGATTTATTCAGAGATTCCGGTGTTTCAGTAGCTTTCCCTTCCCTGCATTGTATGTTCAGTGCAGTCCTTTTGCTGCAGCTGCTGAGCATCAAAAGTGTGAAAAACAGGATGTAAGATAGCTTATTGATAAGCATTGGTTTTGTAAACCTAAGTTATCTTATTCTGATGAGAATTGTATGGGATTAATTTACCCAAAACTAGGTATGGTTTATTAGATCCTGCATGTTTATTTAATAGTATCACTGACATGAAAATTGAACTGAAAGCTAGATTCAGAAACAGTATACCCATTTCGTTTTTTAGTGCTCATTTCGTCCAGTCTTTTTTCTTCGAGATTCTTTCGGTTCCATCCATACTTTCCAAAGGATGAAACGTAGTTCTTCCATTGGTGGTTTTTAAGCTGGTGTTTTCTGAAATCATTGGCTATCAGATCACAAACATCATTTAGTGCTGATGATTTGAGGTTTGCTTCATTGTCTGAAATAGTAACCGAAAATACCTTTGAAAATGCGGCAGCTTGCAACTCAGCAGATGTTACAGTGGCATAAACATAAATAGTAACTTTTTTGCCTTCCTGTGCAATCGCTAAAAAATTTGCATGAAGGATAATTGTTAGTGTGAGTAGATATTTGAATTTGATATGCATTATTGAATATGAAATTCGCATATCTTATTCCAATACGCAATACCCATAGATGGGTAACTTCCGAGTTAAACATCACCTTATCTCACCCAGGATCCAGCTTGGCTTTTTGGCGAGGTGGGTGAGTCCGTAAGTGCGGATGCATTTTTTGATCAGGGCTGTGGCTTCTTCGATGCTGTCTGTTACAAGGAAGAGTTCTAGGTCCTCTTCTGAAATGGTTTTCATGACCCGCATCTTTTCAATGTGTTCAATCATCTCCTTGTGGTAGTCTTTGCAGAAGATGATAACAGGAAATGACATGATCTTACCGGTTTGGATGAGTGTCATCGCTTCAAACAATTCATCCAGTGTGCCGAAGCCGCCGGGCATGATCACAAAGGCATAGGAATATTTGATGAGCAGTGTCTTGCGCACAAAGAAATACCGCATGTTCACCCATTTGTCGAGGTAGGGATTGGGCTGCTGCTCCATAGGTAAGACGATGTTGCATCCCACCGACCGGGCACCAACATCTCTTGCACCCCGGTTCGCGGCCTCCATCAAACCCGGTCCGCCTCCGGTTAGAATGGTAAATCCAAGTTTGGATACCTCTGCAGCAAAGCGTCGCGTGAGGTCGTAGTACGCACTGTCTTCCTTAAACCTGGCTGAGCCGAAAATAGTTACACATGGACCAATGAAGTTGAGGGCACGGAAGCCCCTGATAAATTCTACACAGACTTTCAGCACGAATTTAAAGTCCTGCCACCTTGAGCTCGGACCTTCCAGGAATTGAATTTCAGGTTTTGACATAACTTAAATTTACGCAAAAAAAACGCCCCGCAGAAGCGGGGCAGTATTTTCAGGCAGAATGTGTGTGTTAGTCACGGTTTCATAGTTTGGATTGCCTGTGGCTTTTGGATAGGATAGGATTGGATTGGTTTTTGGTTTTTCGTTGGATTGGATTGGTTTTTTGGTTTTTCGTTGGATTGGACTGGTTTTTGGATTAGGATTGGATAAGGTCTTTGTGTAGGATTGGATTTTTTACGGGCTTTATCTGAATAGGATTGGATTGGTTTTTTGGATTTGGATATGTTTGGTTTTGGATTGGATTGGTTTGGGTTTTTCTTTCGGATTGGATGCGTGTCATTGACTATACAAGATTACAACCCCTTTTTTACTAGTGGAAGTTTGAATTATTAAAGTTTTCTTAATTACGTGTAAACCCTTAATGGGCCTGCCAACAACCACGTAAATAGCCTGTTGATAAAATATCCGCTTCAAACTCTCCGTTTCCCCTTATATTATCTACCTTCATATTTGTAAAAGCACCTATCCGATCAAAAACCATTTCAGCAATGAAAAAAATCCATTTTCTTTTATACGCCTTTTCGGCTATCATATCTGTATCTTCTGCCGTTGCACAAGAAGATGATGAGATTAAGTGGACGATGTTCACACCAAGCCGATTCAATATTTTGCATTACGAAATCATCAAGGAATATCCACAGGCCGGTATCCGTGCCAAACTGGGCAGCATGTTTCAGCAGTCCAATTTGTTCTACGGTATGGGTTTCTACCGCAATTTTTCAAACGACTGGGCTGCATCTATTGATGGAGGCGTTTCCTATGGCCGCCATGCCATCAAGGGTTATACAGGTGTACTTCCTGCCCGCAGCTGGATGCTGAATGGCCGTATGGATGTTTACCGTCATTTTACTGCTCCGTCCAATTTATTCCGTCCCTTCGGCTTTGCAGCTGTGCAGGGAGGTTACCGCGGTGGTAACTTCAGGGCTTCGTTGCCTGTGGGTGCCGGCGTTCGGTTCCTGCCGGAAGATAAACGCTTTATGGTGAATGCGCAGATAGGATATGGTGTTCCGGTTACTACGAATCTGAAAGGAAGTCTGGCCTATTCAGCCGGTCTCTATATCAACTTCAGGCGCAAGCGTGAGCCCGCTATGAGCCAGCTCCAATATGGCATGTCCATCGGTGCACCATCCACCACACCTGAAAAGCCGCTGATCATCGATACAGATGGTGATGGCGTGGTAGATGAAAAAGACAGCTGTACCACCGTTGCCGGTCCGGTTACCAATGCCGGTTGTCCGGTT
>CANHUF010000353.1 GCA_947463715.1 Sphingobacteriales bacterium | reverse complement strand
TGGACGAAACCAGGCCACGCAACCAGGGTGCTTCCCTTACAGCCTGGGAACTCCATAGCCATGGCGTGCCGCATACCATTATTGCAGACAATACCGGTGGTCACCTCATGCAACACGGCATGGTTGATCTGGTGATTGTAGGAACAGACCGTACAACGATCTCAGGAGATGTGGCCAACAAAATCGGCACATACCTTAAAGCACTCGCAGCAAAAGACAATGGAGTTCCTTTTTATGTGGCGCTGCCTTCATCTAGTTTCGATTGGAAGATAGCAGATGGAATAAAGGAAATTGAAATTGAAGAACGAAATCCGGATGAGGTTAAATTCATGGAGGGGCTTTGTGAAGGTGAAATAAAAAAAATTGCTCTTACACCAGCAGGTAGTCCTGCCCTGAATATTGGTTTTGACGTAACACCAGCCAGACTCATCACCGGACTTATCACCGAAAGAGGAGTCTGCCAGGCCAGCAAAGACAGCATCCTGAACCTTTTCCCTGAAATGATTACACATGGATGAAGGTTATATCAAATACCATTGTCACTGGGATAAAAAGACGTGCATTACCCCTGAAGAAATTTCAGTCATCAATCATTGGCGTGAGATGCTGTGTGAGCATGGACTGATAGGCATGCTTTCCAATGGTATTGGTTTTGGCAACATCAGTATCCGGCAGGACAACAATATCTTTCTGATTTCAGGGTCTGCTACTGGTGGCATACCCAAGCTGGATGAAACCCACTATTCCCGGGTAACAGGTTTCAATCTGGAAAAAAATGAACTCTGTTGCGAAGGACAAACCATCGCCTCATCTGAATCACTTACACACGCAGCCTTGTATGCCATCGATCCGGCTATCCAATCTGTTGTACATGTTCACCACCGAGAGGGTTGGCTGAAGGGACTGCACCGGCTACCCACCACGTCGGCAGACATAGCGTACGGCACAACTGAAATGGCTGCTGCCGTTCAATCCTGTTATTCCCAATATAAACATACAAGCAACCTGATCTTCATGGCAGGACATGAAGACGGGATCATCAGCATCGGGCAATCTCCTGAGGAGGCTGTAAAAACGATTATCAGTTTTATTGAAAGATGAAAAAATTTAAAAACTCTTCAACAAAAAGATCTGCTGGAAAATAAAAGCAGGATTTAGCTTGTTTTGTCATCCAAAAAGGTAGATTTTTCCTTATTTTGACCAAAACAACGCCTGCAAATGAAACAAACTGTAAAACTCACCAATAAGCGTCTGGCTCTGCTGCTGCTGTCTCTGGTGGCATTTGGAACCTACTCGCTGCTTTCAGCGTTCTCCGGCATTGAAAATCCTACAACACCGCCAGATCCGAATCGCTTTTCCAAAGTGGTGTTGACTGAAGCCGGCAAGCTGGATGAACCCATGGAAATGGCCTTTCTGCCGAACAATAAAATCCTGATTGTTGAACGGAAGGGCGGTGTAAAAATGATTGATGGCAAATCAGGTGACGTCAAACTGATTGCCACCATTCCTGTCAATACCAAATACAAAAACAAACAGGGTGTAGTGCGTGAGGCGGAAGAAGGCCTCATGGGCGTAATTGCCCATCCAAAATACGCAGAGAATAACTGGATCTACATGTACTACGCAGATCCCTCCGATTCGAAACACGTGCTGACCCGCTGGGAACTGAAAGGAGAACAACTCATCAATTCCAGCAAGAAAGTAGTACTCGAGGTGCCCACCCAGCGTGAAGAATGCTGCCACACAGGTGGAGGAATGGTTTTTGACCCCCAAGGGAACCTGCTGATTACCATCGGCAACAATACAGTTAACCCCAGATCCGGCACTTCCAACCTGGATGACCGTCCGGGTCAGGAAAACAACGACGACCAGCGTGCACCCGGAAACACCAACGATCTCCGTGGAAAGATTCTCCGCATCCATCCGGAAAACGACGGCGGCTACACCATCCCTGCAGGTAATCTGTTTCCTGTTGGAACACCAAAAACCAGACCCGAAATCTATACCATGGGGCACCGCAATCCCTGGAGGCCTACCCTGGATACCAAAACCGGCTATCTGTATTGGGGAGAAGTGGGTCCTGATGCCTCTGAAGATACCCGCAGGGGACCTAGAGGATACGATGAATTCAACCAGGCAAAAGGCCCGGGCTTCTTCGGTTGGCCTTACTTTATCGGTAATAATATTCCTTATGTGGAATTCAACCATGCAGACAGCAGCTTCGGCAAACCCTTCGACATCAATAAACCCGTCAACAATTCCCGCAACAATACCGGTCTTACTGAACTGCCGAAACCAGTACCGGCGATGATCTGGTATCCCTACGGCTTATCAGACGAATTTCCGCTGTTGGGTGCTGCGGGTAGAAGTGCTACAGGTGGACCAGTTTACAGGCGTTCAGATTATCCCCTGGCTAAGAGACCTTTCCCTTCATACTACGAAGGCAAATGGCTGATTGTGGAATTCATGCGTGGCTGGATCATGTCTGTTACCATGGATGAAAAAGGAGATTACAAAAGCATGGAACGTTTCCTTCCAGACCTGAGCTTCAGCTCCGCCATTGACATGGATTTTGGTCCGGAGGGCGACCTCTACGTAATCGAATATGGCTCAGCCTGGTTCAAAGGCAATCCCAATGCCCACCTGGTGCGTGTGGAATACAATGCAGGTAACCGTGCACCTTCTGTGCAGGCTGCTGCAACCAAATCATCCGGCTCTATACCGCTGAAAACACAACTGTTAAGCAAAGGCACCAAGGATTTTGACGGTGATGTGCTGAAATACGAATGGAAACTGATTGGCGGAGGAACAACCAGAATCATCAAAGAAGCAGCTCCCATGCTCACCCTCACCACAGCCGGAACCTATAAGGCAACACTGACGGTGACAGACAGCAAAGGAGCTAAATCCAGCAAAACCATTGAAGTAAAGGCTGGCAACGAGCCTCCAGTGGTTAGTTTCGACATAACTGGAGCCAACAAAACCTTCTACTTCCCGGGAACACAATTGCAGTATGCCGTTAAAGTGCAAGACAAGGAAGATGGTTCCCTCGTGAATGGGAAAATCCTGCCGGCACAGGTTGCCGTGAGCCTGGATTACCTGCCACTTGGATACGACCAGATCGATATTGCCTCCACCCAGCATGGTGCAGATATGCAGGCATTTGCTACTACCGGACAAATCCTGCTGAATAAAAACGACTGTAAAAGCTGCCACATGCCAGACAAACGGTCTGTTGGTCCAAGCTACCTCGAAATAGCGAAAAAATACAAAGGCAAAGCAGGTGCAGTGGAATCACTGGCACAAAAAGTGATCAAAGGCGGGGCAGGTGTATGGGGAGAGCACGCCATGAGTGCGCATCCACAACTGAGTGTAGCCGACTCCCGGGCTATCGTGGAGTTCATCATGACCACCGGAGAAAAGAAGGCGACAGTGAAATCGGAACCGGTGAAGGGTTCGCTGGAAATCAAAGCTGCTGCTGAACAAAAAGAAAAAGGAACCTATGTACTCAGGGCTGCATACCGCGATAAAGGCACCGCCAGCATGACGCCACTCGTGGGTGAGGAACTCATCCTGCTGAGGCATCCCAGCCTCGATCCGGAACTGGCAGAGATGACCAGGGGA
>CANHUF010000352.1 GCA_947463715.1 Sphingobacteriales bacterium | reverse complement strand
TAATGCATACCCAATTGCATCATTGGAGCGTAACCACAGGCACCCAGACACTCCACTGTTTTCAGCGTAAACATCCCATCGGCAGTAGTTTCTCCAACGTTGATCTCAAGTTTCTGCCTGATGTAAGAGATGATATCATCACTACCCCTGAGCATACACGGACCAGTATGGCAGACTTCGAACACATGTTTTCCTACTGGCTTGAGATTGTACATGCTGTAAAATGTTGCCACCTCATACACTTCGATGGGTTCAATATGCAACAGGGATGCTACATAGTCCATTGTCTCGGGACTCAGCCAACCCCCAAACTCATCCTGCGCAAGATGCAACAAAGGTATCAGTGCACTCTTTTGCTTTCCTTCCGGATAGCGATCAATCATGGCCTGTACCTCTTTCAATTTATCTTCTGAAAACTTGATCATTTGCTATTGATTTAAGCGTCCATTTCACCGGCAATCAGGTTAAGGCTACTCAGTGTCACAATCGCATCACTGAGCATGGTATCTTTAACAATTTCGGAATAGGCCTGGTAGTATATAAAGCAGGGCCTCCTGAAATGCAGCCTGAACGGTGCACGACCGCCATCACTGATGAGGTAAAAACCCAATTCCCCATTGCCGCCTTCCACTGCATGATAAACCTCACCTGAGGGAATCTCTGTTTCACCCATGACAATTTTAAAATGGTAGATAAGTGCTTCCATTTTAGTATATACATCAGCCTTTTCAGGAAGGTAATAAGCCGGGGCATCAGCATGATATACATCAGCTTCAGTGCCCTTGAAGGCCTGAACCTTCTGGTATGCCTGACGGATGATGCTGAGTGATTGCCAAATTTCCTCATTACGCACCATGAAACGGTCGTAATTGTCGCCTGTTGTTCCTACAGGGATGATAAAATCAAAATCCTCGTAAGAAGAATAGGGTGCATGAACACGCACATCATAGTCAATACCCGCAGCACGTAAATTAGGACCGGTAAAACTATAATTCAGCGCACGTTCAGCAGAAATAGCGCCTGTTCCCTGTGTCCGCTCGATAAAGATCCTGTTTCGGGTGAAGAGATTTTCAAACTCTTTCCATACACCCGGGAATTCTTCAAGGAATTTTTCCAGCTTACGGAAAGCCGTATCAGAAAAATTACGTTCAAAGCCCCCAATCCTACCCATATTGGTGGTAAGACGGGAACCACAAACTTCCTCATATATTTCATATACGAGTTCGCGGTATTGCATCACATAGAGGAACCCTGTATATGCGCCTGTATCCACACCCACGATAGAGTTACAGATAAGGTGATCACTTATACGCGCGAGTTCCATGATGATGACCCTTAGGTAGTCGACACGCTTTGGAGTTTTCACACCAAGCAGTTTTTCACAGGTCATGTGCCACCCCATATTGTTAAGTGGTGCCGAGCAGTAATTAAGGCGGTCAGTAAGTGTAGTGATCTGGTATAGTGGTCTGCGTTCCGCCAGTTTCTCAAAAGCCCTGTGTATGTAACCAACAGTAGATTCAGCTTTGACTATCCGCTCACCATCCATTTCCAGAATGTTCTGGAACACACCATGTGTGGCAGGGTGGGTTGGACCCAGATTCAGCCTTGTCGTTTGCTTTTCTATTGAGCCTTCCGGCAAATTGATATTGACTTGTTCAGGCATATGCTTTTGTTTTATCTGCCAAACATTTCATCGTCCTTGTCGATCCTGGTTTGGTCTTCCAGGGGAAATTCCTTGCGCAATGGAAAATAATCCATTTCATCAACGTTCAGCACACGACGGAGATCGGGATGCCCAATGAAGTTGATGCCAAAGAAATCATAAGTCTCTCTCTCCATCCAGTTTGCACCACTGAACAACCCTGTTGCAGTATACACATCAGGCTTAGTAACGGGTACATATATTTTCATGCGGATGCGCACATTTGTAACCAGGTTATGGAGGTGATAAACCACGGCCAGTTCCTGTCCTTCTCTTTCCGGATAATGGACTCCAGTTATATCTGTTAAAAACTGAAAACCCAAATCCGGGTCATCATAAAGCAGCGTGAGTGCTTTTAAATTAAACTCCGGCTGAATGGTAAATGAAAGCATACCATAGGGGAACTCCCAGGCCAGGATCCTGTCCCCGAACTGCTTAGAAAGTATTTCCCTGATTGTATCGTAATGTGTTGACATGTTATCCGGTTTTGGGAATTATTGGATGCCGTATCCTTCCATCAATGCCTTGTATTGATCACCATTTCTCCTTCTCAGGGATTCGTCTTGTACAAGATCCTGAATCTTGAGTACGCCATCGATGATAGCTTCAGGTCTGGGCGGACAACCCGGCACATACACATCAACCGGAATAACCTGATCTATCCCTTGCAAAACGGAATAAGTATCAAAGATACCACCACTGGAAGCACAGGCACCTACAGCCATTACCCAGCGTGGCTCAGCCATTTGGAGGTAAACCTGCCTAAGAACCGGGGCCATTTTTTTGGCAATGGTACCCATAACCATGAGCAGGTCACACTGGCGTGGAGAGAACCCTACCCGCTCAGAGCCGAACCTGGACAAATCATAATGCGAACCCATGGTTGCCATGAATTCAATTCCGCAGCATGATGTTGCAAAAGGGAGTGGCCACATGGAATTTTTTCTTGCAAGTCCCACTACTTTATCCAACGAAGTGGCAAAGAATCCCTCCCCCATATGCCCTTCAGGCATCATGACCTGGTTGATACCACGGTCTGATGTATCTTTTTCTATCAAGTTAAAACGAACCGGACGAGCCATATACTTTAATTTGTTAGATGAAACAACAAAAGTCTGCAGGATTTCCGCAGACATGAATTGCTATTCTTCCCAATGAAGGGCACCTTTTTTTATAATATAAACGAAGCCTGCCAGAAAGAAAGCCACGAACATCAATACAGCAAGAAAACCATCCCAGCCTAATCCCCTGAAGTTAACCGCATAGGGATAGAAAAAGATAACTTCAACATCAAATAACACAAAAAGGATGGCTACGAGAAAATATTTGATAGCCATGGGCTGCCTGGCATTACCGAATTGCTCAATACCACTTTCAAATACCTGAAGCTTATCTGAAGTCAGTCTCTTCGGACCCAGCAGCTGACTTCCCAGGATCATAACGGATACCAGCCCCAGTGCAAAAAGGAGCTGGATACCGATGGGGAAATAATCACTTGCCTTGCTGATTTCCGGATTCTGTCCAATTGCTTGCGCCTGAAGGAAAAACATCCTAATCATCGGTTTAAATTTCAAGGCGCAAAGTTAATCAAATTGCCAATGTAGCAAAGAAAAGAAAGGGATTTAATTAGTAAAAACGAAGGAAAAGGGATGAGGCACGAGCCTGCCTGCCGAAGGCAGGGCACAAGGCACGAGCCTGCCTGCCGAAGGCAGGGGATGAGGCACGAGCCTGCCTGCCGTAGGCAGGAGGCACAAGGCACGAGGCACAAGGCACGAGGCACAAGGCACGAGGGATGAGGCACGAGCCTGCCTGCCGAAGGCAGGGGATGAGGGATTAAAAAAAACAGGGAGATAAAAGCGATTAAACTTTCAATCTCCCTGTTAAGTCAGTGTAAGTTAAAGTTAAAAGGATGATAATATCCC